>NZ_JBHWGD010000023.1:65374-81530 GCF_042733235.1 Kitasatospora sp. NPDC059722 | reverse complement strand
CACCAGGTATACGTAGATACACTTTTGTATGGGGGGTGTTGTGTTTTTTAACCAACACACCCCCACCCCCCCCCCCGCCCCCCCCGCCCCCACCCGCAACCGCCTGCCCGCCCCGGGATTTTGGCAATCGTTTTGTCAACTTGTTCATACGATCAACTACCCTGCCGACATGCGCATCACTTCGCCGGTCACCATCGGCCGTCAGGAAGAAATCTCCCTGCTGGAGAGATCCTTGACGCAGCTTCGGGAGAGCACCGGCCGCACGGTGTTCCTGGTCGGCGAGCCCGGAATCGGCAAGTCCCGGCTGGTCGACCACTGCGTCCAGCAGGCGGCGGACCGCGGCATCCCGGTGCTGCGCGGCCGCGGCAGCATCACCGGCGGCGGAACCCCGTTCCGTCCGCTGTTGGAGGCGCTGTCCTCGCACTTCCGCACCACCGCCCCACCCGCCGACCCCGAACTGCTCCCCTACCGTTCGGCCCTGGCCCGGGTCGTCCCGGAATGGCGGAACGCCGCCGCCCCCGGCCGCACCGAGAGCGTCGTCGAACTGGCCGAGGCGCTGCTGCGCCTGCTCGCCGTGATCGGCCGGGACGGCGGCTGCGTCCTCGCCCTGGAAGACCTGCACTGGGCGGACTCCGAGTCCGTCGCCGTCACCGAGTACCTCGCCGACAACCTCGGCCGCCTGCCCGTCCTCCTCCTCGCCACCGTCCGCCCGGACCCGGGCACCGCACTGAACCTCGCGCGGAGCACCGAGCGCCGTCGCGTCGCCACCGTCGCGACGCTGCGGCCGCTGACCGCTCCCGAGATAAGAGCCCTGGTGGCCGGCTGCCTGGACGCCCCGGCCGCCGACGTACCGGACGCCGTCGTGGAGCGGCTGGTCGCCCGCAGCGACGGCAACCCGTACCTCGCCGAGGAACTCCTCGCCGACCTGGTCGACTCCAAGCTGCTGAGCACCACCACCAACGACCCACAGGCCACCGACGGCTCGCAGGCCACCAACCGCTCACAGGCCGCCGGCGGCTGGCACGTCACCGGCGACCTCGACACCACCGTGCCGACCACCGTCGTGCAGAGCTTCGGCCACCGCCTCCTGCAAGTCGACCCCCCGCTGCGCGACTTCCTCCTCCTGGCGGCCACCATCGGCCCGCGCTGCTGCGTCTCCGCCCTGCGGACCGTCACCGGACTCGACGACCCCACCCTGTTCAGCCGCCTCCGGGCGGCGACCGAGGCGCACTTCCTCGTCCCCGACGACTCCTCGCCGCACGACTACGCGTTCCGCCACGCGATCACCGTCGACGCCGTGCTCGCCGGCATCCCCGCCGCGCAGCGCGCCGCACTCGCCCGCCGGGCCGCCGACGCGCTGCGCGAGGACGGGCCGCCGACCCCCGACCGGTGCCAGCTGGTCGCCGACCTGCTCGTCACCGCGGACGACCGCCCGGGTGCGGCGCTGCTGCTCGCCGAGGCCGGCCGGCTGACGATGGCCGACGGCGCCTCGGCGTCGGCGGTGCTGCTGCTGGAGCGGGCCGAGTCGCTGGCCGGCCCGGCGCACCGGGCGGAGATCACCGAGTCGCTGGCGCACGCGCTCGCCGAGGACGGCCGGTTGGACCGGGCGTTCGCGCTGGCCGGCACGCTGCCGACGCTCGGTTCGACGACGCTGGCCGCCGACCGCATGGTCGCCCTGCACACCCGGCTGGCCTGGGCCGCCGTCGTGGCCGAGCGGAGCGCGGAGACGGTCGCCCAGGTGGCCGCGGCCCGGGCCCGGCTGCACAACGGCGGCGCACCGGAGCAGGCCGCCGCGCTGGCGGTCGTCGAGGCGCACCTGGCACTGCTGCCCGGCGAGGAGGAGCGGCTGCCGGACGCCGAGCGGCTCGCCGAGGAGGCGGCGGACATGGCCGAGCGGGCCGGGCTGCCGGTCCTGGCCTGCCAGGCCTGGCAGGTGCTCGCGATGCTCTCCCGCACGCACGGCTTCGACGTCGCCGACGGGTGCCTGGAGCGGATGCTCGCCGTGGCCGAGACGCACGGGCTGCCGGGCTGGCGGTTCGAGGCGCTGATCCGGCTGGGCGGCAACGCGTTCATGCGCACCGGCGAGGCGCGGCGGCTGGAGCAGGCGAGGGCGGCGGCCGAGGACCTCGGCTCGATCGTGCTGAGCCAGCGCACCGAGGGGTTCCTGGCGATGCACGCCGTCCTCTCGGGCGACCCGGCGACGGCCGAGGAGATCATCGGGCGGTGCCTGGACGCGGCCGGCCGGATGCGCAACCACGCGACGCACCGCTACCTGCTGCTGACCTCCGCGACCCTGGCCGCCCACCAGGGGCGGCGGCGCACGATGGAGCACGTCCTGCGGGCGTTCCGGCAGGCGGGCGGCGAGGGTTCACTGCTGACGCCGGTGATGCTCGGCCTGTGCCGGGCCATGTGCGCGCTGCTGGAGGAGGACCGCGCGACGGCGGACGCCGAGTTCGCGGCGGCGGCGGCCTGGGAGGCCGAGCACCCGAACGTCTACTTCCTCGCCGGGCGGTACGGCCTGCGCCCGCTGCTGGCGGTGCTGGCCGGCACGGCGGGCTGGGCCGAACACGCCGCCGTCGCCGCGTCGCCGGGCGCCGAACTCGCGTGGAACCGGCAGTTCCTGGACCTCGCCGAGGCGGTGCTGCTGGGCCGGGAGGGCCGGGCCGCCGAGGCCGCCGAGGCGGTCGCCCGGGTCCGGCGGGATCCCGGGCGCTTCCCCACCGGGCACCACCTGGGGCTGCGCCTGGTCGCCGAGGCCGCGCTCGCCGACGGCTGGGGCGACCCGGTGGCCTGGCTGCGGACCGCCGAGGAGTACTTCCACGCGCTCGACGTCCCTCCGGTGGCGGGCGCCTGCCGCGCGCTGCTCCGGCAGGCGGGGGTGAACGTCGCCCAGCGCCGCAGGGGCCGCGAGCTGATCCCGGCCGGGCTGCGCGCCCAGGGCGTCACGCCGCGCGAGTACGAGGTGCTGGCGCTGCTCGTCGACCGTCCCGGCAACCAGGACCTGGCCCGGCTGCTGTCGATCTCGCCGCGCACGGTCGAGAAGCACCTGGCCAGCCTGATCCAGAAGACCGGCCGCCCCGACCGGGCCGCACTCTGCCGGCTGGCCGCGGACCTGGCCGTGCACGGGTAGGGCACGCCCTGGGACCGTGCCGCGCGTACCGGGCCCGGTGGCGACGCGGCCCGGAGCCCGGTCACCGGGACAGTTCGTCGAGCAGGAAGTCCGCCGGGCAGCCGTGGTGCGCGCGGTGCAGCACGCGCAGCACGCCCGCCGAGCCGGTCAGGTAGTCGCAGGCGAAGCGGGACACGGCCTCGCCGGGCTCGGAGAGGAAGGCCCTGCGGACGACGTCGAGCCGACGCAGGGCGGTCTCCCGGTAGGCCCGGTCCCCGGTGATCTCGGCGGCGTCGAGCAGGGCGTCGGCGACACCGACCGTGCCGGAGCTGTGGCCGTGGCCGTGGCCGAAGCCCCGGCCGGGCACGTCCAGCGCGCGCAGCACGGCCCGCGCGTCGTCGAGGCCGCCGTAGCGCAGCAGTACCCTGGCGATGCCGGCGCCGCCCGCCTCGACGTACGGTCCCATGGCGCCCTCGTGCTCGAACACGGGCACGCCGTCGACGAGTCGGGCCTGCGCCAGCTCCCACGCGAGGGCGGCGCGACCGAGCCCCAGATGGCTCTCGTCACCCGTGACCTGGTACAGCCTGAGCAGGAACATCGCCACGCCGGCCTGGCCGAAGGCGAGACCCGTGAGCGGACCGTCCACGGAGAACTCGTTGAACTCCTTTAACTCGCCGAACTCGCCGATCCAGTAGGCGTGTTCGCCGTCGCGCCGCACGGTCTCGCGCAGTGCCCGCGCGCAGTCGAGGGCGGCGGCGAGGTCGCGTTCGTCGTGGCCGCGCACGTAGAAGCGCAGGTTCGTCATGCCGACGCCGGCGAGGCCGCAGTAGAAGGAGTGATCGCCCGACTCGGCGGCCCGCCGGTTGGCCAGGGCGAGCAACGTCCGTGCCTGGCCGCGGAATCCGAGCTCGTCGGAGGTCCAGGCGAGGCCGGCCAGGCCGTCCATGAGACCGGCGGGGTGCGTTGCCGGGTCGACCGCGTCGAGCCGCTCGCGCAGCCACTCCTTCCAGCCGGGCCGCAGCGGGACGCCCGAGGCGTCCAGCGCCCACAGGACGCCGCTCGCACCGAAGCCGAGGCTCAGCGGGTTGGTGGTGCGGGCGAACGGGTCCGCGGGGAACAGCGTGCTGCACGCGGGGTCGGCGGCGGCCGCGACGAAGGCCGCGATACCGGCCACCGCCGTCCCGAACTCGTCCGGTTCGTCGCGCATGTCTTCCTCTGCGGTTCGTGCGGACGACCGCCCTCGATGGCCGGGAGGACGGCGCGATCCGTGCGGGGACGCTGCCCGCTGCCCCCGCACGGATCCGCCGGAGCAGCATCGGGTGGAGTTGCTGCTGCTTCGCGCCGGACTTCCCTCCGGCACACACAGAGCCAACACCGTCCGCCGCCCGCCCGCATGAGGGATCGGACCCCAGAATTCCGCCCGCCCCACCCACGTATCCGGCGTCCGCCGGGCGCGTCCCACGAATCAGCCGGGCGCGACCCGCGAATCAGCCGCGCGCTGCCGCTCGGCCGACCACCGGGAGCACGTTCAGTTCCTCCTCCGTCAGCACCAGTTCGGCCGCGGCGGCCGAGTCCCGGATCGTCTCCGGCCGGCTCGCGCCCGGGATCGGCAGCATCACCGGCGACACGGCCAGCAGCCAGGCGAGCGCCACGCGCTGCGGGCTCACCCCGCGCCCGGCCGCGACCTCGGCGAACCCGCCGCTCCCGACCGCGTCCGCCCGTCCGATGCCGCCGAGCGGGCTCCAGGGCAGGAACGCGAGGCCGAGTTCGGTGCACAGCTCCAGCACCGGCCGGTGCTGCAGGAACGCCGGTGAGAAACGGTTCTGGACGGACACCAGGGCGTCACCGAGGATCCCGCGCGCCTGCCGCACCTGCTCCACCGAGACGTTGGAGATGCCGGCCGCCCGGATCTTGCCCTCGTCGTACAGCTCGCGCACCGCGCCGAGCGAGTCCTCGTACGGGACGCGCGGGTCCGGGTAGTGCTGCTGGTACAGGCCGATCGCCTCGACGCCGAGGCGGCGCAGCGAGCCCTCGCAGGCCCGCTTGAGGTGGGCCGGGTCGCCGTCGATGGTCCAGGAGCCGTCGCCGGGCCGGCCGCGGCCGCCCTTGGTGGCGACCAGCACGCCGTCGGCGCCGGGGCCGTACGCGGCGAGGGCGCGGGCGACGAGGCGTTCGTTGTGGCCGTACTCGTCGGCGTGCCAGTGGTAGGAGTCGGCGGTGTCGATCAGCGTGATGCCGGCGTCGAGCGCGGCGTGGACGGTCGCGACCGCCCGTTCCTCGTCGGGGCGGCCCTCGACGGAGAGCGGCATGGCGCCGAGGCCGATCGCGCTGACGTCCAGGGATCCGAGGCGGCGGGTGGCGGTCATGCGGCGGCTCCTCGTCGAAGCGTCTCGGCGACGAGCTCGGGCAGCCAGTCGCGGGTGTGGGAGAAGGAGTAACCGAGCTGTTCGGCACGGGAGTTGTCCATGCCGTAGTAGCGGTCGAAGGAGAACGGCGAGGCCTCGTCGCCGGGCGCGGGTGCGGCCGTCCGGTACGAACTCCCCTGCGCGATCAGGTCGCAGAGGTCCGTGGCCGTCAACTCGCCGTGCGAGCAGGCGTTGACGGCCCCGGTGAACCGCGCGCCGGCCGCCCAGTGCAGGACGTCGGCCATCTCTGCCTCGTGCGCGTACGAGGACGGCAGGTTCGCCGGGTGGACGGCCACCGGGAGCCCGGCCTCGATCCGTTCGCGGTAGTGCGCGAGGCGCCCGGTGAAGTCGTCGGCGCCCAGCACGTGCCCGGCCCGGACGGCGACGAACGGGAACGCGTCGCCGCGGGCCAGCACCGCCTCCGCCTGCCGCTTGCCCTCGCCGTACGACCGATCCCTGAACTGCCGGTCGGTCCACGGCAGTTCCAGCCGCACCGGCCACCGGGCCGGATCGACGACGTCCTCGCCGAGCGGCACACCGGCCGGCCGGTCCTCCCCCGTGTCGTACACCTCGATGGTGGACGTCATGACGTACCGCCCGACCCGCCCCGCGAACGTTCGCACGGCTCCCTCGGCGTGCAGCGGCGTGTAGCAGACCTGGTCGACCACGACGTCGAACTCCCGGCCCGCGAGCACCGCGCCCAGCGCCGCGGCGTCCTCCCGATCCGCCACCAGCCGCTCCACCCCGGGCGGTGGGGGCACCGACCCCCGGTTCAGCACGCTCACCCGCGCTCCCGAGTCCCGCAGCCGGGTGACCAGCCGCCGCCCGAAGTAGCGGTTCCCCCCAATGACCAGCACGTTTTCCATGCCCACAAGTGTTACCGTGCGGCGTCATCTGATGAAGGGGAGATCATGGGAGTTCAGGCGCTTCGACCGAAAGACCGACGGCAGACGGGCCCGGCCGCCGACGATTCCTCAGGACGACCCGCCGCGCGCCCCGAGAGCGCCCTGGACGCCGTCGACCTGCACCTCCTGGAGCTCCTCCAGACCGAGGGCCGCATCACGCTCAGTGAGCTCGGCCGCCGCGTCAGCCTCAGCCCCGCCGCCGTCGGCGAACGCGTCCGCCGCCTCGAAGCCGACGGCACCGTCACCGGCTACGCCGCCCAGGTCTCCCCCGCCCGCCTCGGCTACGGCATCCAGGCCTTCGTCCGCGTCTCCCCGCACGCGCGCGTGACCGTCAAGTACCTCCGCAGCCAGGAACTCGTCCACCGCCCCGAGGTCCTGGAGGTCCACCACGTCATCGGCGAGGACTGCTGGATCTTCAAGATCGCCGCCCGCGACACGACCCACCTGGAAGAACTCATCGAACTCATCTCCATCCTCGGCCGCACCACGACGTCGGTGATCCTCTCCTCCCCCGTCACCCGGAACGCCGTCCTCCCGCCGCCGTCCCTGTAGCCCCCGTCATCAGCCCCGGCAACCGGCGGCCGACCCCGGGGCTCCGCAGCGCACGTCGTCCGAGCGGCCCAACCCGATGAGCGCCGGACCGTCCGCCCGGCGGACCCTTGCCTGAGATGGCCCCGGCCACCCAGCCGGGGCCGAGTCGACGGATCGGAGGGCGAACGATGCCCAACATCCCGCCCCAGGACCATGCCGTCCCGCACGTCTCGACCGTCCCCGCGAACCTCAACGAGCACGTCGAGCTGTTCGTCCGCGAGTACGACGGGACCAAGCCGCACCACGACCCCGAACCCGTCCTGATGCTGCACGGCCGCAGCGTCCCGGCCCTCGCCGGCTTCGACCTCCAGCACGACGGGTACAGCTGGGCCCAGGACCTGGCCCAGGCAGGCTACGACGTGTTCGTGATGGACCTCCAAGGCTCCGGCCGGTCACCGCGGCCGGAGATGGACAACCCGTGCAACGCCAACCCCGCACAGCAGAAGGCCGACCTGGTCCCCAACCCGCTGGCCGCGCCGTGCCCCCCGGCCTACCCGAAGCAGCTGGGCAACTCGCAGAGCGAGTGGGACGAGCTGAACACGGTCGTCGAGTTCGTCAGGAAACTGCGGAGCGTGCCACAGGTCGCGTTCGTCGGCTGGTCCGCGGCCGCCTTCGTGATGGGACCGTACGTCCTGCAGCATCCCGGCAAGGTGAGCAGCCTGATGTTCCTGGCGCCGATCTACCCGCCCCGCGGCAACGCGAGCAAGCCGGGCACCCGGTTCGGCGCACCGCATCCGCTGCCCCTGACCACCCCGGCCGCCCAGTTCGGCTTCCCGATGAACCTCCTCACGAAGGCCGACCTGACGCACGTGTGGGACCCCGAGCTGAAGTGCGCGGGCCAGCGGGAGAGCGGCATGGTCGACGTGGTGTGGGCGGCCATCATGGACAACGACGCCCTCGGCAAGACCTGGGGCCCGCTGAACTCCGGCGTGCCGGAGGGCGTCTGCCGGTTCCGCAACTCCTTCTGGTGGGGCTGGAACGACGCGACGGTGCCGCTCGACAACACCCTCGGCACGGTGGTGCCCGTCCTCCTCGTCTACGGAGAGGACGACACCCAGGCGATCCACCCGACGCCGGACGACAGGACCAACTTCTCGGTCCCCGCCCTCTATGCGGCCATCCCCGGGACCGACAAGCTGATGATCAGAGTGGCCTGCGCCGGCCACCAGATGGTCTGGGAGAACCGCGCCAAGGACCTGCACCACATGGCCCGCGAATGGCTCAAGCACACCGCCGTCGACGGGCTCAAGAGCGGCAGCTACGCCCTGGACACGAACGGCAACTACACCCCCTACCCCTGACCACCAACCCCCACCCCGAGACCCCTGCCGATCACCGGCGGGGGCCTCGGCGTTCTCGCATCGGCGTTCTCGCATCGGCGTTCTCGCATCGGCGTTCTCGCAGAGGACGCTCACGGCCCGAAGGAGGACCCCGTGCCGTCCCACGACGCCTCGGGGCCCAGCGGGGAGACCTCGTCCGGAGTCAGGCCGGTCGCGGCCAGGAAGGCGGCCGCGACGTGCTCCCGCGGCGCTTCCTCCAGGTCCAGGACGACACCGCACTCCGCCGTCCACGCCACCGCCACCCGCTCGCCGGAGGCCAGCCGCAGGACGAGGACGTCGAGTTCGGCGCCCCCTTCCGTGACCGTCTGCGCGATGCCCAGACGCGCCTGCCCGGCCGGTTCGTCGAGGTGGAGGCGCAGCAGCGGGCGCGCCACACGGAAGGACGGCCACCATTCGTCGGTGTCGAGCGTGCGGAACGGCCGCTGCGGCCAGGGGCGCATGCGGTCCAGCGCGTCCCGCAGCAGGGCCAGGAACTCCCGGACGTCCTGCTCGCCGTGCGGCTGCGGGATCGCTCCGGTGATCGGGCTCCCGCCCGCCAGCGCGTCCCCCAACTGCTCGTACCGGACGGCGACTTCCTCGTCACCGAGCTGCCGGCCACGGACGATCATCCCGGCGACCCGCTCCGCCACGGCCCGGTCGAGCGCACCGAACTGCGCGGCGTACAGCACGCCGTTGGTGAATCCGCGCCACGTCTCCATCGTCATCCGCCCCCTGTCCTCGGGATCCGATGCTTCCACACTGCCACAGACGGTCGACACTGTTGAGATTTCAACTAGTTTCCGGCTAGGGTGGCCCTGCCGGCACCCGCCGGCCCCGCAACACCCCACAGGAGGAACCCATGGCACACCTCGTCACCGACAACCCCGGGAAGTCCCGTTTCGAGATCCACGAGGACGGCGAACTCGCGGGCTTCGCCGAGTACCACCGCTCCGGCGGCGAGATCGCCTTCATCCACACCGAGATCGACCCCCGCTTCGAGGGCCGCGGCCTGGCCGGCGGGCTGGCGCGCGCCGCACTGGACACGGCCCGCGAGCAGGCGCTCTCCGTCCTGCCGTACTGCCCGTTCATCCGCGGCTGGATCACCAAGCACCCCGAGTACACCGACCTCGTCCCGGCCTCCCACCGCGCCCGCTTCGGCCTCTGAGCCGCGCCTCGCCGCGTCACCCCGGGAGTGGAGGAGCGCGGCGGACCGACTTTTCATTCTCGCCCGGTCGGCCGTCATTCATCCGACGGAACAGTGGAATTGACGCTTCGGCAGTTGGGGAACTGCTAGGGTCCCGAGCCGTGGAAGATCATCTGCGCATCGGCATTGCGTCCTTCGGGGTCCGCGAGTTCCAGGCCATCCATTCCGTGTGCCGACAGGAGGGGCACGATCCACTGGTTCACGTGTATTCGCGCTCGATGCGGCCCGGAAGGCCCACGGACGACCACGCGGCCGCAGCGGTCGGTTCCCTCCTCGGTGCGATCCCCGCCGGCGTCGACCTCCTCGTGCCGGGCAGCCCCGAGGGATTGGCGCGCGCCCTCGCCGGTTACGCCCTGGACCTCCTCGTCGTCTACGGCTTCAACTGGAAGCTGCCGCCGTCGGTCCTGGCCACGCCCCGCCTCGGCGTCATCAACGTCCACTGCTCGCTGCTGCCCGCCTACCGGGGGCCCGCGCCCGTGCTGTGGGCGATCCGCAACGGGGACCGCCACCTCGGCGTGACGGTCCACCGCATGGACGAGGACTTCGACACCGGTCCGGTGCTCGCCCAGCAGGACGGAATCCCGATCCCCGACAACGTCACGCCGGACATCCTCTGGCCACGGCTCCAGCCGGTCATTCGGCGACTGCTCACCGAATCGATCGGCCGCATTTCGAACGGAGTTCCCGGAATTCCGCAGGACCACTCCCGCGCGAGCCGCGCAGGGCTGATGGAAGCGGAGTTCTCCGTCGTCGATCGCACCCGCACCGCACGCGAGATCCACAATCAGGTCCGCACCTTCCGTTTCATGGGGGCGGGCCTCGGCCCGACGGTCGACATCGACGGGCGCGCCCTCCGGGTGCTCCGGACCGCGCTGACCCCGGCCGACGGCATCCGCCTCGACTGCGCCGACGGCCCGCTCTGGATCACGGAGTCGGCCCCCGGCTGATCCCTTCCCCACCGGTCCCTTCCCGGCCGATCCGCTCCCGCCGCTCGGCCGCCCGCGGATCGTCGAAGCCCGCGAGGAGGGCCAGCGCCTCGGTCCGGTGGCGGCGGGCCTCCTCCTCGCGGCCTGCCTCGCCGAGGGCTCGCGCGAGGTTGTCCAGCGCACCCGACAGTTGCCACTGGTCCGCGCACTCCCGGTGGATCCGCGCGGCGGCCTCGTGGAGACGAATGGCGTCGTCCGTCCGCCCGAGGTCGCGGCAGGCCTCCCCGGCCCCGTCGAGCGCCGTCGCCTCCCGGCTGCGGTCGCCCAGCCGCCGCTGGACGTCGACCGCCCGCTCGCACGCCCCCAGGGCCTCCTCGGACCGCCCCGCCGCGCGTTCCACGTGGGCGAGCCCGACGAGCCAGTGCGCCTCCCACAGGTCGTTGCCCTCCTGGGCGGCGATCGCCAACGCGGCCTCGGCCGCGGCACGGGCCCCCGCGAGCGACCCCAGCCCGCGCCGGGCCCAGCCGAGGAAGTGCAGCGCGTTGCCCTCACCGCTCCGGTCGCCGAGCTCGCGGAACACCGCGAGCGCCCGCTCCAGCGCCTCGGCCGCCGGGCGGAAGTCGCCGAGTTCGCAGCGGGTCTCGGCGAGGTTGGACAGCAGCAGCGCGGCCCAGCGCCGTTCACCCAGGTCGGCGAAGATCGCCACGCCGGCCTCGAAGCACGACCGGGCCTCGTCCAGCCGCCGCCGGCGCAGACCGAGCAGGCCGAGGGCGTTGACCGACACCGCCTCGCCGAACCGGTCACCGGTGCGGCGGCGGATCTCCAGGGCGGCGCGGTGGCACTCCTCGGCCTCGTCGAGCCGACGCGACTGGAAGTACGCCTTCCCCAGGTTCTCGTACGCCTCGGCCTCACCCGCGCGGCTCCCGTCCCGGGCGGCCGAGCCGATGCCGATCCCGGCCGTCGTCACCCAGTCCTCGAAGGCGTTCTGGTGCATGAACACGGCCCGCAGGACGACCGCCAGGCGCCAGGCGAGGTCGTGGCAGCCGGTCTCCGCGGCGGCCCGCACCGCGGCGACCAGGTTGCCGACCTCGGCGCGGTACCAGCGGAGCGCCGACGGGTGGTCGTCGAAGGCCAGCGGGACGACGTCCGCCGGAACCGGCAGGTCCAGCGCGTAGCGGTCGAACCGCGCCAGCGCCGACTGCGCGTTGTCCGCGGTGTGCAGGTACCAGGACAGGACGCGCCGCCGGACGTCACGGCGGGCTTCCGCCGACTCCGTCTCCTGGACCTGCGTGACCGCGTACGCCCGCAGGAGGTCGTGGAGCCGGTAACGGCCCGGGGCGCACTCCTCGACCAGGTGGGCACCGGTCAGGACGTCGAGCCGGCGGCGCGCCTCGGCGAGCGTGCTCCCGGCCAGCGCGGCGGCGGCCGGCAGGCCGAACTCGTCCCCCGGGTGCAGGCCGAGCAGCCGGAACTGCCGGGCGGCGGCCTCGGGCAGGGCCCGGTAGGACCAGGCGAACACGTGGTGCATCGCGTCCGTCTCCTCTTCGGTCTCCGCCGTCAGGACCTCCCACAGCGCGGACCGGTCCTTGAGTTCGGCGATCAGCTCGCACAGGAGCATCAGCGGCCGGCCCGCCGCGCGTTCGGCGGCGATCCGCAGCGCGAGCGGCAGGCCCGCGCAGAGCCGGGCCAGTTCGGCCAGTTCGTCCGGCCCGTCGGCCGTCCGGGACGCGGCCGTCACCGCGCGGAGCAGCAGGACGGCCTCGGCGTCCGGGAAACGCGCCAGGTCGAGCCGGTCCGCACCCTCCCGGGCCACCAGGCCGGGCAGACTGTTCCGGCTGGTGACCAGGGTCAGCGAGCCCGCCGCGCCGGGCAGCAGCGGCCGGACCTGCGCGGCCGTCGCGGCGTTGTCGAGCAGGACGAGGAGCCGGCGGTCGGCGGTCATCGAGCGGTACAGCGAGGCCCGGTCCTCCAGGCCGACCGGGACGGCCGCGGCGGGGAGCCCCAGGTCCCGGAGGAAACGGTCCAGGACCTGGCCCGGGGAGACCGGCGCGTTCGCGTCGTGGCCCCGGAGGTTGACGTACAGGGCTCCGGCCGGGAAGCGGTCACGGACCCGGTGCGCCCAGTGCAGGGCGAGGGAGGTCTTGCCGACCCCGGCCGTGCCGGTGACCACCACGACGGCCGACGGCACGAAGACCTCGCCCCCGCCGTCGGCCATCCGGTCCAGGCTTCCCAACTCGCCACTCCGGTTGATGAAACGGCCGCCCGCATAAGGGAGTTGGTTGGGCCTCACACTGAACGAGCGCTGCTCCGCCGGCTGGTGGAAGTGGATTCCGCCGTGAACGTCGTGCGCCTGGACGACGTCCCTCGCGGCCGCGGATCCGGCGATCCGGTTCGACTGCCAATCGCCTTTCGCCGAAGGCTCGTTCGGCGCAGGTCTGTTCGGCGCAGGGCCGCTCGGCGACGGCCCGTCCGGCGCGGGGCCGCTCCGGTCGGATCCGCTCATCGAGCGGTCAGCACCGCTGCCCGGTGGGCGGCGAGAGGACGGCCACCTCCCGGGCGAAGAAGGCCTCCAGCGGCTCGCCGTCCGCGTAGAGGTCGGCGATGAACCGCCGACAGCGCAGGATCAGGTTGTGGTCGGCGAACCTCCGGACGGATTCGAGGACGCCGTCCTCGTCGTAGACCGCCTCGTACATGACTTCGGAGCCGAGCGTGTAGATCTCCGGGAGGAGGCCGCCCGTCTCGAAGCGCGCCACCCGCTCCGGGCCCACGACGCGGATCGGCCCGCCGCTCTGGTCACGGACGCGGAGGGCGTGGAGCTCCCACTGGAGGTAGGCGCTGATCGGCTCCTCCACGATCCGCACCCGGCACGCCGAGAATCCGCGTTCGGCGATCCTCCGGTGGTAGCCCTCCATGTCGGACCGGCCGGCTTCCAGAATTCCCGTGGAATTCTCCCAGTCACCGGCGGCGAAGGCCTCCCAGCTGTCGTATCCGGGCTCCTTGAAGGTTTGTCGGCGCTCCAGTTTCCAGAATCCCAGGGCGTTGATCCGCCAGAAGATTTCCTCGAATTCCGCGTAATAGTCCCGGAGCTCCATGCGCTCCCAGTCGGCCCCGGCCAGGAGTTCATGCATCCGGGATGTCCGCCTTCGCCGCGACGATCGTCGCACGCGGGATGACGACGAGCTGCTCACCAGGGTCGATGCTCACGCCTTCGGGAAGTCTGTCCTGGTAGGAGGCGGTGAGGTCACGTCCGATGACTGCGACGTCCCCGTTGTCCAGCTCCCAGATGTCCGGGCAGCTGGCATTGCCGGAGGTCTGGCCGAGCTCGTGCGAGGACTTGCCCAGGCGGCGGGCGAAGGATGCCGCGGGGTCTGGTTCCCAGGTGACAGCCATGCATTCCCCGTCAGTACGAGAAGAATCGGGGTGACAAAATTTAGCGCAGCCACGGGCGACGGTCAAGGGAGTTTGTCGGAAGAGTCGGTCCGCGACTCCTGTTCTCATGGGCTTAACGGAATTCGGAAATCCACAAACGCGCGTCGCGCCCCCGCTGCGCCGCCGTTGAGTGAACGTTTCATCTGCGCCGGCCCCAGCGGATCGCCCAGGCCGGCCGCCGGGCAAGGTGGGGCGAGGCGCGGGGCGCGGGTGACGGTGAGTTCGACGAACCGGATGACCGTTCATCAGCCGCTCCCGACACCTCGGTTGTCGGCGGGTCACCCACCCGGGCCCGTACGACGCGCGACTCCTCGGGACGGGTGCCAGAGTCGTCGGTAGCGCGCTCACCACTTCAGGGCCGACGCCCCGGCCCCCAACGTCCGGCCGTCATCCTCGGGCGGTCCCGTCGACGGCCGCGACCTGTCGCAGAACGGTGGATCCTCGGTGAAACCCTTGAAGTTGGCCGCTGCCGCCATGGCCGGCGCGGCCGTGTGCGCCCTCGTGTCCCCGACAGCCGTGGCGGCGCCGCACCGGAGCGCCGCGGTCCAGCCCTGGCCCTGGCCCTGGCCCGCGCCGGGGACCGGTTCGTGGCCCTTCCCCGGCGGCTGGCCGACGCTCCCCTCGGTGCCGCCGCTCCCCTCGGCGCCCCTCCCGTCGGCGCCGACGCCCACCGACCCCTCACCCCGGCCGCCGACCACCCCCGCACGGCCCGCGCCCGCAGGGCCCGCCGGGCCGTGGGACCTCAAGTTCGCCGACGAGTTCGACGGCACGTCGGTGGACCGGACGAAGTGGTCGTTCCAGTCCGCGGCGGAGGCGGACTGGTCCGCCGCCCCGCTCGGGACGGGCAACCCGGACAACCAGCAGCTCGAATTCGACCAGCCGGCGAACTGCACCGTCTCCGGCGGCACGCTGGACATCACCGCGAAGCCGGATGACATCACCAGCGCCGGCGGCAGGCACTACGCCTGGTCGAGCTGCATGCTCAACTCGTCGCCGTCCTACGCCTTCCGCTACGGCTACACCGAGATCCGCGCCAAACTCCCGGCCCCCAAGGGCTTCTGGTCGGCCCTGTGGACGTGGGCGGCGCCCGGGGTCTCCATCCCCGCCAACGGTGAGACCGACGCCTTCGAGTTCTACTCGGACGACCACTCCCGGCTCCACCTCACCCAGCACAACCCGGGCGGAGCCCCCCAGGACCTCCTGCCCGGCTTCCCGTGGCCCGGGATCACCCGCCCCGGCCCGAACGTCCCCGGCCGGAACGTCCCCGGATCGAACGCCGTCGGCACCGTGCACCGGCCCGGGTTCGATCCGGCCGCGGACTTCCACACCTACGGCGTCGACATCGAACCGTCGGGAACGGACTGGTGGATCGACGGCCGGATGGTCTTCCACAGCAGCCGGACGTCGAACGGCCCGGTGAACGTCCTCCTCGACAACTTCGTCTACTCCAAGATCCCGCCGGCGCCGGGCAGCCGGGGCCACCTGATCGTCGACTACGTGCGGGCCTGGCAGCGACCGGCGGCCTTCCCCGGACACTGACGGACCGAACCCTCCGCAGGGACCGCGCGCAGGCGGGAAGGGCGAGCGCCCGGGCGTCGCACCTCGGCCATGCCGGGAGTCCGCGCAGAGCCATCCGGGTGGAGCCGCGCCCGGTGGCGGGTGGCGGCGTGCGGCAGGGCTCCGGCACGCGGTAGGTACGTCGGTGCACTCGCACCACACCTTCGGAGGACCCACCACCATGCGCAAGCTCAGCACGCTGGCCGCCGTGATCACCGCGATGATCGGCCTCGCCGCCCCCGGCACCGCGGCCACGGCCGCCACCACGCCGGCCGCCCCCTCCGACGCGGTGAGCGTCACCGGCGGCACCCTCGCCGACGACGGCACCGTCACGCTGACCGGCGGCTACCGCTGCGCCGACCACCCGGGCAAGGTCGTCCTGATCGGCAGCAACGTCATCCAGGACGGCCACCCCGAGTCGATCGGCGGGTTCAGGGCGCAGTGCGACGGCACCGAACGCACCTGGACCAACACCGGCCGACCGATGACCGACGGCCGCCGCCCCGGCCCGCTCCTGCGCACCGGCCCGGTCACCGTGAAGGCGACCATGCTGACGATGGGCCCGAACGGCATGCCGCTCCCCCAGACCGTGGCCACCGCCGAGACCCCGATCGAGCTGCTGGCCGAGTGACCCGTGCCCGCAGGCCCCCGCGCCCCCGGGGCGCAACCGCGCGGGGGGGGGGGCCGGGAGGGGGGGGCGCCGCGGGAAAC
>NZ_JBHWGD010000023.1:60354-65364 GCF_042733235.1 Kitasatospora sp. NPDC059722 | reverse complement strand
CGCGCCGGCACCCCCCCCCGTGGCCCCCCCGCCACCCCCCTTAAGTCGAGTGGGGGGGGGGCCCCCGCCCGGCCCCCCCCCCCCCCGGGGGCCCCCCCCGGGGGGGGGGGGGCGGCGCGGGAGGGCGGTGCGCTTCGGAAGCCGTCGGACCACGACGTGCCGCCCAAAAAACCACCTGGGCCCGAAGCCGGCCATCGGTCAGTAGGTGAGCCGGGCCAGGAGCAGGTCCGTCAGCTCGACCACGACCTCGTCGAACTCGGCCGCGACGTAGCCCGCGGCCCAGTCGTGCAGGAGCGCATTGACCGCGCCGATGAAGGCCGCGGTCGTCAACGTCCAATCCCGGCCGGCCACTTCGCCGCGACCGGCGGCCTGGTCCGCCTCGGCCGCGAGCAGTGCGGCCCAGCGCGCGCGGCGGTCGGCGCGGAGCCGCTCCAGCGTCGGGTTGACGCCGACGATCTGGACGTAGGCGATCTGCGCCCAGCGGGCGTCGCCCGCCGTCACCCGCGCGTAGGCGCCGAGGCCGGCCCGGACCCGGGCGGACAGTGCCGCCGCCGGGTCGAGTGCGCCCAGCGCCGCCAGCACCTCCGCCTCCGCCCGGTCGTTCACCGAGACGTACATGCGCGTGAGCACCTCCTCCAATGTCCGGAAGTGCTCGTAGAACTGACGTGTCGACAGTCCCGCCGCGCCACAGAGAGCCGCCACGGTGGTCCCCCGGTAGCCGGGCTCGCCACCCATCAACTCCAGTGCGGCGTCGAGCAGTCGGCGCTCCCGCTCCTCGCGGCGCTCGTCGACGCTCCGGCCCCGATAGCGACTTCCGGCTCTCATGCACCAAGTATCGCGGCCGCGTGGATCTTTGAAAACAGCCGTTGTCAGATCCCTTGTCGTGTACCTGAGTTACTCCTACTCTCCGGTAGGGCCACATGTGAAGCGCATCGTTTTCACATCGGGTCGCACCCCCTCCACCCCCAAGGGAGTTCCCCCATGCGCAACCGACTCAGGAGCACCGTCGCCGCGCTCGTCTGCGCGCTGACCGTCGCCGTCGCCGCCCCCACCGCCTCGGCCGCCCCCACCGCTCCCTCCGCCTCCACCTCCTCCATCCCCGACTCCGGCTGGAACGACTGGTCCTGCCGCCCGAGCGCCGCGCACCCCGAGCCCGTCGTGCTGGTCCACGGCATGGGCGGCAACGGGGTGGACAACTTCCTCACCCTCGCCCCGGCCCTCGTCGCCCACGGCTACTGCGCGTACTCCGAGACGTACGGGCAGACCGTCCTCGGGCCCCTCGCGGGTGGCCTGGCCCCGATGGCCGGCAGCGCGGCGGAGCTGGGCGCCTTCGTCGACCGGGTCCGCGCCGCCACCGGTGCCGCGAAGGTCGACATCGTCGGCCACTCCGAGGGCACCACCGTCCCCGCCTACTACATGAAGGTCCTCGGCGGCGCCGCGAAGGTCGACCGTTTCGTCGGCTTCGGTTCCAACTTCCAGGGCACCACCCTCGACGGCCTGGGCGCCCTCGCCTCCGCCATCCACCTCCAGGCGATCCTCGACGGCATCGGCTGCGGCGCCTGCGCGGACTTCCTGCCCGGCTCCGCCTTCCTGACGAAGCTCGACGACGGGCCGGTGGCCGTGCCCGGCCCCGTCTACACCAGCATCGTCTCCCGCTACGACCAGGTCGTCACCCCGTACACGAGCGGCCTGCTCGACGGGCCGAACACCACGAACATCGTCCTCCAGGACGTCTGCGGACTGGACTTCACCGGGCACGTCGGCCAGGCCGTCGACCCCAACGTGACCCAACTGGTCCTGAACGGGCTCGATCCCGCGCACGCCGCACCGTTCGTCTGCCTCCCCTTCTTCGACTTCGGCGTCTGAGACCAACGCGGCCACGCGGTCAGCCCGTGACGGCTCTGGACCAGGGGCGGGCCCGGTGCGAGCATGACGTGTAGCCGTCAGGTGGCACCCAGTCACCTCACAGACTCCCGTACAGGGGGGATCATGCGCATCGGCGCCCGCGTGCGCGCGGCATCCACCGCCCTCGCCGTCATCACCACCAGCCTCACCTTCGCCGTCGTCGGCACCGGCACGGCACACGCCGGCTCCACGTCCTGTGCCGCCGTCCTCGGCGGCGGCCAGTACATCCGGGCCGGTGGGCGGACGATCGGCAACCTCTACCTGGCCTGGAACTACTGCGATCCCACCAACAAGGTCGCGTACACCGAGGTCAACATCTGGAACACCAACTTCGTCAACGGCAACTGGCACAACGGCCTGATCGACGTGAAGTCCAGCTCGGACCACGCGTCGAACGCCGGCTCGCCCCAGCCCAACGCCGGCAGCTGGTGGTGGGACTCCGGGTTCATCAAGGTGGCCCCGAACGTGCACAACGACCGCCGCTACCACGGCAGCATGAACTTCAACGCCGGCGGTCACCAGTGCTGGGGGGACACCCCGACGTGGGACTTCTCCGGCGCCGGGGTCGTCGCGGCCGGCTCGGTGCACTGCACCTGACTCCCGGGGCGGGTCCCGTTGCCCACGGGACCCGCCGTGGCCCACGGGTCCCGCCGTCGCCGACGGGACCCGCCCCGGTCACACCGCCAGGCGGCGGACGGCGAGTTCGGCGTAGAGCGCGCTGCCGTCGGCGAGCACCTCGTCGTCGAACTCCGCGTACGGCGAGTGGTTGGGGGCCCGGTCCCCGGGGTCGCTCCCCTTCGGGGCCGCGCCGAGCATCACGAACGAGCCGGGGACGGCGTTCAGGACCCTGGAGAAGTCCTCCGAGGCGGTCAGCGGGTTCGCCATCGTCCGGAAGCGCTCCTCGCCGAACACCTCCCGGACGGTGTCCGCCAGGAAGTCCGTCTCGGCCGCGTCGGTCTCCGTCACCGGGTACTCGGGACGGAACTCGGCCTCCGCCCGCAGCCCGTGGGCGGCGGCGACGGACCCGACCAGCTCGACGGCCGCCTCCGCGACCCGGGACTGCGCCTCGGCGGAGAACGTCCGCACGGTCGCCTCGAAGCGGGCGGTCTCGGGGATCACGTTGCGCCGCGTGCCGGCCCGGAAGAGCCCGACGGTGATCACCACCGGGTCGAACACGTCGAAGCGGCGGGTCACCATGGTCTGCAGGGCCGTGACCATCTCGCAGGCCGCCGGAACGGGGTCCTTCGCCCGGTGCGGCGCCGAGCCGTGTCCGCCCGCGCCGTGGACGGTGACGTGCAGCGAGGCCGACGCGGCCATCATCGGGCCGCGCCGGGCGGTGAACTCCCCGTGCGGCATCGTCGCCACCACGTGCACGCCGTAGGCGGCGGCAGGGCGTCGGCCGGCCGCGTCCAGCACGCCCTCGGCGAGCATGGCCCCCGCGCCGTCCCACCCCTCCTCCCCCGGCTGGAACATGAAGACCACGTCGCCCTGGAGGCGCTCGCGCCGCGCGGCCAGCAGGTGCGCGGCACCGGCCAGCATCGCCGTGTGCAGGTCGTGTCCGCAGGCGTGCATGGCACCGTTCCCGGCGGCGAACGGCACCGGGGCCTTCTCGGCGACCGGCAGGGCGTCCATGTCGCCGCGCAGCAGCACCGTCGGCCCCGGGCGGGCGCCGCGCAGCACCGCCGTGACCGAAGTCAGCGCGCCGCCGAGGCCGATCTCCAGCGGCAGCCCGTCGAGCGCCGCCAGCACGCGCTCCTGGGTGCGCGGCAGGTCGAGGCCCACCTCGGGGAGGCGGTGCAGGTCGTGGCGGAGCCGGACCAGGTCCGGGGCCAGCGCGAGCGCGTCGTCGTACAGGGAGTCGTGCGGGGCCACGGGTACCTCCGAAGCGAGTCCGAGTCCGGGTCGTGCGGCGGGGAGCATACCCACCCCACGCCCGGCCGACGACCCGTCGGCGAAGGAAGACCGGATCCTCCAGGCTCTTCGCCGCGCGCCGATGAGTTCCGGCGCCGCGACCGGTCCAACCTGACGGGACGACCGACACCGAGCTCGTAGGGAGCACCTCATGAGGAAGATCACCGCCGGCCTGTTCATCGCCGCCGACGGCGTCGTGGAAGCGCCGGACCGGTGGCACTTCCCGTACTACAACGAGGAGCTGGGCGCGGCCGTCAACGCCCGGCTCGGCTCGGCGGACACCCTCCTGTTCGGCCGCGCCACCTACGAGAACTTCGCCGGGGCGTGGCCCTCCCGGGAGAGCGGCCCGGTCGACGCGGGCGACGTCGCGGCGGCGGTCGCCGAGGTGTCCCAGCTGTCCCGGATGGCCAAGGCGCTCGGCGACGCCCGCAAGCTCGTGGTGTCGCACTCCCCGCTGACGTTCACCTGGCGCAACTCCGAGCAGCTGCGGGGCGACCTCGTCGAGGCCGTCACCGAGCTGAAGAGCGGGCCCGGCGGTGCCGTCGCGATGTCCGGCTCGGTCTCCGTCGTCCGCCAACTGCTGGCCGCCCGGCTCCTCGACGAGCTCCACCTGTTCGTCCACCCGATCGCGGTCGGCCACGGGCAGCGCCTGTTCGCCGACTCCGCCACGCCGCTCCCGCTCACGCTGCTGAGCTGCGAGGCCTTCCGGACGGGCGTCCTGCACGTCGTCTACGGCCCCGCCGAGGGGGCGTAGCCGCCGGTCCCGTCCGCCTCCCCGCACGCAGGAGTCGGCCGTGTCGACTTCCTGCGCGGGGGCGTGACGTGGTGGCATGAAGTGGTGGCATGACGTGGTGGCGTCAAGGACCCGTCAGCAGCGCATCAGTGCTTCGTCAGGGCGGGTGAAGGCGCTTGCCCCGGGCCGTCCCCCGGGCTTTGATGATGGGCATGCACCGCTCGACACGCCATCACGACCGCCCGCCGCATAGTCGGCCGCGGATCGTCGCTGTCGCCGTCGCGGTCGCCACCACCGTCCGGTAACACCGAGCGCTACCCCGCTCGGCGCCGGCCGCGTGCGCACGGGCTTCTCGCCGCTTCGTCCGGCCCGGCCCCTGCGCCGATCCCCGCCGTGCGACCCCCCCCCCCGCCGGGCCCCCGCCCGGGGGCGGGCCTGGGGGAACGCGCTCCGAAGCCCCG
>NZ_JBHWGD010000023.1:50319-60344 GCF_042733235.1 Kitasatospora sp. NPDC059722 | reverse complement strand
CCCGGGGGCGCACGGGATTCCCGCCGATTCGTCCGCCCCGGCCCCGGCGCGTACCCCCGCCCTCCGCCCCCCGGCCCGTCGGCTCCGAGCCCGGGGGACGGACGTGCGAAACGTCTCTCGGACGCGCGAAGCATCTCTCCGCGCATCACCTCTTCCCGCTCATCACTTCTCTCCGCGCATCACTTCTCTCCGCGCCGACGGCACCGGGGAGGCCCGGCCACGCGCCACGCCTCCTTCGCACCCCGTCGGCGCCCTCCACCCTGGATGGGTCATGTCCGTCTCTGTTCTGTCCGCCCGCACCGCCCTCGTCACCGGCGCGTCCTCCGGCATCGGCTGGGAGACCGCCCGGCTCCTCGCCGGCCTCGGCGCCACCGTCCTGGTGCACGCCCGGACCACCGCCGAGGCGGAGGCGGCCGTCGCCCGGCTGGTCGCCGACGGCGCCCGGCGGGACCAACTCGTCGAGCTGGCCGCCGACTTCACCCGCCTGTCGGAGGTGGCGGTGCTGGCCGGGACGGTCGTCAAGCACTACCCGGCACTGGACCTGCTGGTCAACAACGCCGCCGTGATGGCCCCCGAGCGCTGCACTCTCACCGACGACGGCAACGAGGTCTCGCTCCAGGTGAACTTCCTCGCCGGCCACCTCCTCGCCAAGCTCCTGCGCGCCCCGCTAACGGCGGCCGACGGCGCCCGCATCGTCAACGTCTCCTCCGCCCTGCACCGCACCGCGTCGATGAACTGGTCCGACCCGCACCGCGTCAAGAAGTACTCGCGCGTCGCCGCGTACGCGCAGTCGCAGCTCGCGCTCACCATGGACACCGCCGAGATGGCCCCGGACGGCTCCGGCATCACCGCCGTCAGCGTCAACCCTGGCCAGTGCGAGACCGCCCTGCTCCCCCTGTACGGACGCGTCGGCGCCCCGGCGGCCGAGGGCGCGGCGGCCGTCGTCCGGGTGTGCCTGCCGGACTTCCCGGTCGTCAACGGCGCCTACTACGAAGGCGGTTCGGTCGCGGCCACCGCCCAGGCGGCGCAGGAGGAGCGTTCGAAGAAGCGGCTCGCCAAGCTCGCCGACCAGCTGGTCGGCCAGGCGGCCTGAACCCCGCCCGCCCGAACCCCGCCGGCCCGAACCCCGCCCACCCGAAGAACGGAAGCAGGTCCCCGATGTCCAAGCGCGCCCGCAAGAAGAAGGCCCGGCGGAAGAAGAAGGCCAACCACGGCCGCAAGCCCGCGTAGACCCATCCGGCGCCGCGTGCCACCGGCACCGGATGAGACCTCCGGCCCTCATCGGATCCGACGAAGCGGGTCACAGCGACACCCGCATGCTCCGCCGTTCGGACCTCGGCGTGCGGACGGCGGCGTGGAGACGCGGAGGAGGCCGTCCCGTGCGCCGAAGCGGACCGGTGTTGATCACCGTGCACCGCACGTCCTACGCTTCCCGGGTCCGCCCCGCCCCGCAGCCGCGAGGGCGGCGCGGCCTTCTCGGGGGAGAAACGCAGATGGCCGACGTACCCGCCACGCCTCAGGACTCCGTGCCGCAGGACGCGGTCCCGCGGGAGGCCGTCCCGCGAGCGGCGGTCCCGCAGGACGCCGTGCCGGTGCCCGCCGCGCGCGAACGCCAGGCGCGACCGCCCAGGCCGTCCGATCGCTTCGCCGAGCTCAGGGACTGGTGGCAGGACGGGAGCGCCGAGTCCTCCCCGGTGAAGTCCTCGATCAACGGGGTGATCCTCGGCTTCTACCTCGCGCTGATCGTCGGCGCCCGAGTCACCGGCCACCGACGCGACGCCCTGGCCCTGATAGGGGCCGGCTTCATCCTGTGCATATTCGTGCTGGCCTGCCTGTGGTGGACCCTCGAACGCCCGCGGGCCGGCCTGACCGCCATGCTCGCCGGCGCGCTGGTGGCCACGGGGGTCGTCCTGGCCTGGGGCCAGGCCCCACCGGCCTAGGAGCCGCACGGCAAGCGCTCACCCCGGGCGCCCGAGGTCGCCGCCCCTGGCCGGCGCCGTCCCCGGCCCGTGCCCTTGAAGGCGGCACCCGGCTGTGCGTGACTGGGAGGAGCAACATCCGCCCGCACGACGGCGAGGTGCCCCGGATGGGATTCATCGGCACGGTGGGGCTGGTCCTCCACCCCGAGCGCACGTGCGCGCCGACCGTGGACACCGTCCTCCGGTGGAGCCGGGGGCACGGCGCCAAGGTCCTGGGCCTGGCGGCCGAGGTGACGCGGATCGGCTGCGAGGCCGTACCGGTCGAGGCGGAGGAGATGACCGCGAGCGCCGACCTGCTGATCAGCCTGGGCGGGGACGGCACCATGCTGCGCGCCATGCGGATGGTGTCCGGCGGCCACGCCCCCGTGCTCGGCGTCAACGTCGGGCGCCTGGGGTTCCTCGCCGAGGTCGACGTGCCGGACCTCCCGGCCGCGCTCGACGCGATCGACGACCACCGCTTCACCGTGGAGACCCGCTCCGGCGTGCACGCCCGCTTCGGCTCCACCTGGCACACGGCGCTCAACGACGTCGTGCTGGTGCGCAGCCCGGGGCACCGGACCGCGGCCGTCGCCGTGCGGGTGCAGGACCAGCCGTTCGTGTCCTACACCGCCGACGCCGTCGTCGTCGCCACCCCGACCGGGTCGACCGCCTACAGCTTCTCGGCCGGCGGTCCGATCGTCTCGCCCAACGCCGAGGGCCTGCTGATCACGCCGGTGGCCCCGCACGCCGCGTTCAACCGCTCGGTGTTCCTCTCCAGCGGTGAGCGGCTCGCGCTGGAGGTGCTGCCGCACAGCGGCGGCCTCGCCGTCGAGGCGGACGGCCTGCTGGCCGGCCACGTGTCCCCCGGTGACGTCGTCGAGGTGACCATGCTGCCCGACGCCGCCCGCGTCGTCCGGCTCGGCCGCACCACCTTCTACCAGCGCGCCCAGCGCAAGCTCCGCCTCACCGGTTCGGCGGAGCCTGCCTGAGCCTCATCACGGCTCCGCCGAGCGGATGTCTCATCGCTGCGAGCGGCCCTGCGAACGACCCTGTGAACGCCTCGGCGCACGGCTCGGCGCACGGGCCGGTTCCCGTTCGGCGGGCCGGTGGCGGCGGCGGACATGGTGGGCGACGACGACCGCGAGACCGGTGAGCGCGGCCAGCACGTGTCCGACCGCTGCCACGTCCCCGTCGGGCAGGCCGTCGAGCAGTTCGGGCGCCGACGCCACCAGCAGGGCCGACCACACCACCCGCCACCACACCCTGCGGGCGCACCCCGCCGCGATGACCATCGCCGCGACCACGACGAACGACGGGCCGGTGTCCAGCTCGAACGCGGCGTCGGGCAGCAGGCCGCCGTGCCGGATGCGCCACCAGACCATCCCCTCGGTCACGGCCGTCGCCCCCGCGTGGGCCAGCGCGAGCACCAGCACCGCACGCAACCGGCCGAGGACCGCCACCACGGTGAACCCCGACAGCGCGAGCAGCGGCCACGCCCACCCGTCACCCTGGGGCACGAACGCGGACGCCACCAGCGCCTCGACGGGGTGACCGGCCGGCCAGGGCCGCAGGTTGGCCAGATCGGTCGAGGCCCACGCACGAAGCCGCTCCGCGTCGTCGACGGGCAGCGCGTGCGTGACCGTCACCCCGACGGCCAGCAGGGCCGCGTACCACGCGGCGGGGTTGCGGACGAGTCGGCGCGCAGCGGGCAAGGAGGCTCTCCAGGGTTCTCGGCGGGCTCCGACGTAGCGTACGGCCCGCGCGACGTCGCACCGACGTCCGGCCCCGCCGGCATCCCGGGCTCATGCCGGGCCCATCCCGATCATCCGGCTCACCGGGATGATCGTGCCCATGTCCTGGTCAAACACGGTGCGGTTGTGGGCTTTGCCGCTCTTGGTGGCGGGGCAGAACGTACTCGGACAACCCGTCGGCCGGCCGTCCGCCGAGCCCATCGCCCTCACCCCCACCCGCACTCCCACTCCCGCTCTCACCCCCACACACCCAAGGGAGCCACCTCGTGACCTGGGGAGTCGACTACCCCTGGACCCACCCGACGGCCGCCGCCCTCCAGGCCTCCGGCGCGGCCTTCGCCATGCGGTACCTCAGCACCGACGCGTCGAAGAACCTCACCCGCGCGGAGGCCGACGACCTGGCCGCGCACGGCATCTGGTGCGGCGTCGTGTGGGAGACCACCGAAGGCCGGGCCCTCGCCGGGCAGGCCGCCGGAGCCGCCGATGCCCGAACGGCCGCGGCACAGGCCGCCGCCTGCGGCATGCCCCCGGACCGGCCGATCTACTTCGCCGTCGACACCGACACCGACTGGCCGAGCGTCCGGCCGTACTTCACGGGCGCCGCCGGCGTCCTCGGCGCGGCGCGAACGGGCGTCTACGGCGGACTGCACGTGGTCCGGGGCGCCGCCGCCTCCGGGCTCGTCACCTGGTACTGGCAGACCTCCGCGTGGTCCGGCGGCGTATGGGACCCGGATGCACACCTCCGGCAGGGCGGAGCGGTCACCATCGGCGGCGTCGACTGCGACCGCAACACCGCCACCACCACCGACTACGGGCAGTGGATGCCCGACCGCTCCCCGCAGGAGGACGACGTGCCGTACACCGAGGACCAGCTCCGCGCGATGATCCGCGAGGAGACCGTCAACGCGGTCAGCAGCCAGCCCGTCCGGGACTCCATCGCCTACGCCGTCCACTACGCCGACGACAATCCGGACGGCATACGCACCCTCGTCCGGGGGCTGCCGCAGCAGGTCTGGCAGCACGGCCTGCCGAACGTGACCGCCGACTGGCAGCAGCGGACCGGCGCCGACGCGGTCGTCCCGGCGATGTGGCTGCTCGCCGCCAACAACCCGATCCAGTACCAACTCGCCGTGGCGAAGGCCCAGATCGCGGCACAGGCGGCGGTGATGCAGACGCTGCTCTCCCACACCGACGGCATCGACACCGCCACGGTCACCGCCGCCATCGAGGCCGCCGTGGCCAAGGCCCTCGCGTCCGGCGTCGAGATGCACGTCACGACCGGCCCGACCGACCCGACCGTGTCCACGGTGTCCGCGGTGCCCGCGGTGCCCGCCCCCACCACCCCGACCACCTGAGGGAGAACCGGTGCCCGACTCCGTCCGCCGCACGATCCGCACGATCCTCCAGCTCGTCCTCGGCCTCGCCGCCGCGCTGCCCGCCCTCGTGCACACCACGAACCTGCCGTCCACCCTCCCCGGCCTCGGCGTCGCGCTCGCCGTCGCCGCGGCCATCACGCGGATCATGGCGATGCCCGCCGTGGACGCCCTGCTGCCGGGCTGGCTCAGGATGACGCCGCCCACCACGCCGGCCACCACGGACTCCGCCGACGCGACGCCGCCCACCACGGCGACCACCACGCAGGCGGGCACACCGGAACCGTCGTGACCGATCCGCCCCCGCCCCTACCGGGCGGGGGCATTCACGACAAGCGCTCGATCACCGGGCGACGACGGCTCGGCCGCCTCCTGCCCGAGTGAGGCGGTGGTGAGCCCGGTTCCCGGCCCGTAGCGCACCAGGCCGACGACCTGGCCGACCGTCACCAGGAGGACCCCGCCGACGACCAACGTCTGCACGCCCGTTCCCCACCCGGCCTGCCCCGTCGCCAGGTGCGCGAGCTGGAGGACCAGCAACCCCCGGCCGATCACCGCCGCGCCCGCGATGAGCGCCTCCTCCCGCCGGTGCCCGACCTCGTTCGCCAGCGCGCGGAGGATGAGCAGCACCGCGGCGAGGCACACGCCGTACGAGGCCACGAACGCCGGTGTGGGCCGGGGCGTGGCGGCCAGGATGACGCACGTGCCGATCACCCAGCAGCAGGCGCTGAACAGACAGGTGGCGCGGCGCCCGTGCCGCACGAGGAACGTCCGCTTGCCGAAGAGGGCGTCGCCCCGGACGTCACGGAAGTCCTTGAGCAGGATCCGGCCCACGAACCCGATGTAGAGGCCGCACAGCATCATCAGGTCACGAGGGCCGACGGCGGCACCGGTGGCGGTGAGGCCGAGCAGGTACGGCAGCGCGACGTAGCAGGCCGGCAGGGCCAGCGCCGCGACGGCACCCCGGTCGGCCAGCCGCACCGGGCGCAGCGAGTACCCGGCGCTCAGCGCGAGGGCCGCGACCATCAACACCCCCGGCCGCAGCCCGAGGAGGAAAGCCGATCCGAGCGCGACGACGGCAGACACGGCGGCCGTCACGCCGAGGTTCCGGTTCCCCGCCGCGGCCGTGACCAGCGGCCGGCTCCAGTGCCCCGGCAGGTTGACCCGGTCGATCGCCTCGTCGGAGAGGTCGTTGACGCAGACCGAGCAGAGCAGGAACGCCACGACCGGCACGACGCACTCGGCGAACAGGAGCCGGTCCTCGGCATGCCCCGCCTGGGCGAGCCCGAGCGCCGCGTAGAGGGCGAAGAGCAGCGCGACGGCGGGACGGCCGAGCGCGACGAGGACCCGAACGCGGACGGCCAGGCGCCGCACTCCCTGTCCGCCCCTCACTTGTTCGGCACCAGTCGGACCGAACCGGTGAACAACAGCACCATCCCCCCGAGCACCGCCAGCCCGGCGAGGGCCAACACGGCGGCCAGGGCACACCCGATGAACTCGATGCACGACATGGGCCGCTTCCCGGGCGCAGATCCGCGCCGTGCGGACCGGCGGTGCGGTTCGTCGGGCGACGACCAAAGTGCTCCCATGCGTCATTCCCCTTTGCAGCAACAGTCGTTGATCCTGCAGGCCGTCCGCCATCGTCCGCCGCCGCACGCGGGTTCCGCCTGAGTACGGATACTCAGTCACCTCCCCGCCGATCGGCGGGGAGGTGCTGGGTTCCCTCACTCAGGGGCAGGTCAGAGGACCCCACTACGATGCAATCGCGAAGGTCATGACGACCTTTGATCGATCGACTGAAGAGGGACAATGGGAGACAACTCGGAAGACACGTGGGACGACCTGCGTCGGCATAGGGAAGCCATCACAGCACTGGGTGAAGCCATCCCCGACAGCGTGTTCGCGGCGATGGCAAAAGACATTCGCCCGTCGTCTCTGCCCGAGGACCTGCGCAACGCCCCGCTGATCATCGACACCGACATCGGCGGGGACCCCGACGACGCCCTGGCCGTCGCCGCCGCTGCGCGGTACACGAGTGACCTCAAGCTCGTCATCACCGGCGACGAGTCCCAGGGCCGACGCGCACGCTTCGCCCGCCACCTGCTGGACCTGATGGACCGCCCCGACGTGGCGACGGTGGCCGGCGCCGAGCTCTCCGACACGCCGTACTTCGTCATCGAGCACCTCGTGCCGCAGGACGTCCCGGCGCAGCGGACCGACGTCGTCGCCGCCGTCCGCGAGGTCCTGGCGTCAACGGACGGCCCGGTGCGGTGGGTCGGCATGGCCCCGCTGTCGAACCTCGCCCACGTCCTCGCCGAGGCACCCGAGGCGGCTACCCGGCTCCGGGTGACGCAGATGGGCGGCGCCCTGCGGTACCGCAACCCGGAGATCGCCGAACACAACGTCCGCCTGGACGTTCCAGCCGCCCACCGCGTGCTCAAGGCGGTCGCTGTAGGACACCTACGGAAGCCGGAGTTCATTGCGTCAGAGGTAACCTTCACGCCGAAAATCGAGGTCACGGCGGAAAGCCCGCTGTACGAATGGCTGGCAGCCCCCCACGCGCCTCAGTGGGCCGCGCTCCTCGCCGCCCACCTGGACGCGTGGTTCACACGCTTCCACCCCGGCAGCATGCAGCACGACGCCCTCACTCTGACAGCCGCCCTCAGGCTCCCATTCGTCGATTCGGCCACCATCGGCATCTCGATGGACGAGATCGGACGAACCACCAGGAGTGACGACGGCGTCCGGATCCGGTGGAGCTTCGACGCCGACTACGACGCATTCATGACCTGGCTCACCAAAACACTGACGGAGCGCCTGCCCTCCACCCGCGCTGAAAGCGAGCAAGGTTGATAGAGCGGGAGCACCCAACCATCACGGCGTTGATGGACAACTACCAGCTCACGCCCGCTGGTAGACGAGCCGTCACGGAGGCTTACGACGTCTTCCGTCGCTTCCACGGGCCGTTCATCACCTCCATCGCGGCCGAGATGCTTCCCGATCTCAAAGCGGATGCCGAACAAGGACGCCTCGTCGTCTTTCTCGGACGGGATGGACACAGCTTCGCCGCCGCCACACGTGCGCTGGATCCGGAATTCTTCGCAAGAAGCTGCCGCGAGGTCGTGCTATCGCGCGTCATAGCAGAGGCCGCGCTTCAGGATCTCGAGCAGAACAGGGGAAAGCAGTTCCCCGACATCGAAGGGTTCCGGGGAACACGTGACCGGGTGGCTCCCGACAGCGTCCTCGGAGCCCACCGCGCCCTGACGGACTATCTCGACGACGAGAACGTACCCGTCGGCATACCCGGCAGCCGTCTGACACTCGTCGACAGCAGCTACAAGGGTACGGTGCAGGAACTCCTGGCCGCCGCTTACCCGCGGACCGACTTCGAGGGTCGCTACGCCTTCTTCGGAGCCGCTCCGGATGATCCGAATCCCGATCGCAAGATCGGCTACGTCGTCCACCTGAAGGCCGAACAGACCGGTGAGGGCAAGGGGTACCCCTTCGACGACCTCCATCCCAACCAGGGGTGGACGTTCGCCAGCAAGGAACCCATCAACGTCATCGAGCACACTCTCCACAGCCCGATGGACACTCCGCGCAGCGTGACTGTCGACGGTCCCCAGCAGCGGCGTCAGCGGGACATCCCGGATGCGCTCCGCGGCTTCAATCCGTCGCTTGTCCCGGAACGGTTCCGGGATCCGCTGACGCGCGAGGCCATCAAGGCTGCAGCGCTGGTCGCCGTGTACGACGCCGCAGCGGAGCGCGCCGCCCTCGGCCCCATGGATGCCACCTGGCTGGCCGAACGGATGCGGGAGCGGGCGCAGTTCACCGACGCCGTACGGCAGTGGGTCGACCGCAGCCCCGAGGTCGACCCGCAGCTGAAGACCGTACTCGACTGCGTCGTACGCCGCGTCGACCACCCGGTCTACAGCGAGTTGCGGGACCACCTCGCAGAACAGGGGATCTCGGAGGAGCAAGCCGCCCAGGCCTGGTCCCGGATGGAGCAGTTCCCCGACCGGGCGAGCCGGGCCGACTTCGTCCGCGCCTCGACTCGATCGCTGCCCTACGGGGACGTACCGGACGCCGACCTCGGTGCGGCGCTCGGCCGGGCTGTCGGGGAGGCGGAGGGCGCCCGGCAGCAGGCCGTGGCGGCCGAGGGGCGGGTCGGGGAGATCGCGGCCGCGCTCGCGCCGGGTGGTGAGGTGGAGCAGCGGGTTGCCGCCCGTGCGGGGCAGGTGGACGCGATCCTGCAGAGCCGGACGGACGCGGCCCGGGTCGACCGGTTGGCCGGGGACCTCGACCGGGCCAGGCAGCAGGCCGGGGCCGTGGAGGAGCGGTTGGCGGAGCGGGGCGGGTTCGGGAGGCCCGCCGTTCGCGGAGCCGACCGTGAGGCCCTCGAGCAGCAGCTCGCGCAGCTCGGCGTGGCCGTGCAGACCGGGGATCAGCGCCTCGCCGCCGCGCGGGAGCAGCTGCAGGTGAGCGTGCGTGCGGCCGGGGACGCCTCGGAGCACGACGCCGTACTGGCGGCCTGGCAGCAGGCCGGTGGCAATCCGGCCGAGGTGCTGGCCCGCACGACCGCAGCGCGCGAGCGGGGGCTGGAGTCGGCCCGCTCACAGGCACAGGAGGCGCACCAGCGGGCAGCCGGGCTGGAGACCGCCGTCGGGCAGATCCAGCAGGAGCTGTCCAGGCGTGCCGCTCAGCCGCCCGCGCAGCGCCTCGCCGAGGATGCCCAGCGGGTCCAAGCAGCCCAACGGGCGGCGGTACCGCACCAGCAGGTGCAGCAGCCCGCACCGGTACAGAGCCGCACCCAGCACCGGAGCGGATCCGCCCGGTAGGGCCGAATGCGCCTCGCCCCCCCGCGGCGTGGCGGGGCGGGGTCACGCCGCAACCGGGGGCGGCCAGGAGCGGCCGCGAGCACGGGGGGGGGCCGGGGCGGCGAACGG
>NZ_JBHWGD010000023.1:33814-50309 GCF_042733235.1 Kitasatospora sp. NPDC059722 | reverse complement strand
GGACCGGCGGGGGCGAGGCGCATTCGGTGTCCTCTCAGGCCGGCCAGCCGCCCGGCTTCGCCGCCTGCGCGGCGTCGGCGGCGGCGAGCCGGTTGGCCTCGACCTCGGCCGGGTGGGACGGCGCGGCGGCGATCCGGGGCGGGTCGTCGTCGAGCCAGTCGGACAGCGCTTCGCCCGTGGGCTTCTTCCTGGGCGGCGGTTCCTGGTGGCCGTCCTCGCAGGTCGGGGCGGCGAGGTACGGGGTGACGGAGTGCAGCTCCTTGATCCACGCGAGTTCGCCGAAGGTGCCCGTCCGGGCGGGGTCGCCGCAGTAGGTGCGGACCCAGCCGAGGTAGAGGCCCGTCAGGATCTCCAGGACGGGCTCGTGGCCGTCCCGGTACCAGCAGCGCGGGATCTTCCGGTGCAGGTGGTGGTGGGTGATCAGCCAGTCCACCCACGGGGCGAGTTCGACGAGGCGCTGCTGCCGGTCGGCGGGCGTCATCGCCGACCACACCCACCGCCTCGGCGGGGTGCCGGTGATTCCGGCGGTGAGGTCATGCATCGGTGGCCTCCAGGGCCTGGTGCGGGACCGCGTCCGCCCGCGGCGCGGCCGGCCGGGCCAGCCACGCCTTGACGTCCGGGTCGCGCCAGGTCAGGCGCATGCGCACCCGGATCGGCGGCCGGTTGAAGTACAGCGCGATAGCGGTGTGTTCGGGGATCTCGCGCAGTTGGTGGACGGGCAGCAGGTCCGACTCGACGACGTTGGTCGAGGTGGAGTCGCGGCCGGTGCCGGTGGTGTGGCTGGTCCTCTCCACGAGTTCCCGGCCGAACAGGAACGACATGTAGCGCATCGTCTCGTCGTCGGCCATGCCGGGCAGCAGCAGCCGCAGCGTGCTCGCCGAGATGATGGTCTTGGCGCCTTCACGGCCCATCCGGCCGGCGAGCTGCGAGTAGTCGTGCCAGATGCTCAGCACGGTGATGCCCATGCCGCGGCCGGTGGTGAGCACGTTGGGCAGCTTCGGGTAGCGCAGGAAGTTGCCGGCCTCGTCGACGAACAGGCCGAGCGAGCGGTCGGGGTGGCGGCCGAGCTTCTCGTAGCGGGCCTCGGCGGCGTGGAGGACCGCGGCGATCAGCGAGGTGAAGTAGGGCGCGAAGCGGTCGGCCTGCGAGGGCGCCGCGATCAGCACGAGCGTGCCGTTGCGTTCCAGCAGTTCCTCGGCGCTGAAGTCGGTCCGCTCGGCGGCCTCGCGGATGCCCGTGCTGCGGTACGTCGCCGCGAGGACGTTCAGGGTGAACTGGACGGAGCCCTTGCCGTCGTCGTGCAGCGTCGTCCAGGGCTGCGCGTAGTCGAGCGCCGCCTCCGGGTGGTCCTCCTCCAGGATCGCGCGGACGTGGTCGACCGCCGCCTCGCCCTGGGTGAGCCAGCGCCGGAACGACTTGATGCCGCCCTTGGACGTCCGGGAGGCCAGCAGCAGTCCGGCCACGATGGCACGGGCCTGGATCAGCCACGGCTCGGCCTTCGGGTCGTACGTCTTCTGGCTCGCGTCGGCCATCCACTCGGCCATGCGCTCGGCGGCCTCGTCGTCGACGGCGTAGTCCACCGGCGACCAGTGCGCGGTCAGCCACGGCCCGGCGGGCAGCCCCGCCGGGGCGATCACCCAGACCGGGCCGATGTGGCTGCGGGCGGCGTAGATCTCCTCCAGGTCCGAGGCCTTGGTCGTCGTCACCAGTGCCGGGCCCTGCCACTCGGCCGCGTTCGGGGCGAGCAGGCCGGAGGTCTTCGCGGAGCCGGGCGGGCCGAACGCGATGGCGCTCGCGCTGCGTTCGATGACGCCGACGATCTTCCGGGTCTCCCGGCCGCGCCCCGCGGTGATGCGGTCCGGGCGTTCGGCCGGGGCGTCGGGCAGGGCCATCTCCTTCTCGATCTTGGCACCGCCCCAGGTCGCGCCGCCCGCCAGCGAGCGCCGACGGCGACGGCCGAGGCGCCGCACGACCACCCCGGCGAGGACGGCCAGCAGCACGACCAGCAGGCCGAAGACCGTATAGAAGAGCCAGGCGGGCGGGGCCGGCCGGTAGACGGAGGCCGGCCCCTGCGCGACGGACAGCAGCAGCGTCTCGGGCACGGACGCGGTCATCTCCGGCAGACCGCCCCCGGACAGCAGCCCCGCCAGGGCCCCGGCCGCGAGCGACACCGCGCCCAGCGAGACGACCGCTCCGGCGGCGAGCCCGAACAGGAACGTGCCGTCGTCCACCCGGTTGTCGGAGGCCACCTCAGATCACCATCTTCTCGTCGGTCTCGAACAACTCCCGCTCGGTGCGCGACAGCAGGAGCTGTACGGCGTGCGAGCCACCGCCCCGCCCGACCTTCCACAGCGCCCGTCCGCGCTGCCCGGCGCCCCAGGAGCCGATCAGGTCGCACTCGGCGTCGGTGAGGCCGATCGCCTCGCGGGTGAGGTTCAGCGGCTTGGTGTCCTGGGCGAGCTGGATCCGGGTCTCGCAGCTGGCGATCAGGTCCTTGGCGATGGCGACGGCTTCGGAGCCGGCCGCGCCGACCGCCTCGAAATCGCTCAACCGGTGCGTCGCGAGCAGCTGGATGGTGCCGGTCGCACGGCTCAGGCGCAGGTCGGCGTCGATCTTGCGGACCATCGACGACCCGCCCGACTGCATCTGCCGCCACAGCTCGTCGCGCACGATGATCCACGGGCGGCCCGGACGGTCGATGGCGCTCTGCGCCCACGAGGAGACGCAGGTCAGCACCATGGCGACGACCTCGTCGCCGTACTGCTGGAGGGCGGAGATGTCCACGCTCTGGATGGGCGCGTCCCAGTCCAGGGAAACGGACGTCTTCTCGTCGAACAGGCCGCCGAGGTGCCCGGAGATCATCGAGCCGAGAGCGGAGCGGATGCTCGCCATCTGCTCGCGTGCCGTCTGGACGTCGTCGCCGCGCACGCGCAGCTCCCGGGCCATGGCCTCGGTCGGGTCCTTGAGCACCTGGTAGACCGCCGGGAGGGTCGGGGTGTCGAGGCGGGTGTGCCCGGCGCCGGCCAGCGCGCCGGTGACCTCGCGCACGGCGACGTCCAGGCACTCCTCCTCCTGCGGCTGGAGCACCCGCTTCAACTGGAGCTCCAGCAGCGCCTTGCAGAGGGTGAGGCGGCGGCGGTGGATCTCGGTGAGCCGGGCCTGGAGCTCGGCGTCGTCCTTGATCAGGTGGAGGTCCTGGCCCAGCGGGCCGGCGTCCAGCGGATTGAGACGGCCGGACAGCCCGGGGCCCAGCCGCACCGGCTCGGTGCCCAGGTGGCGGCAGAGCGCCGCGTACTCGCCCTTGACGTCCCCGGCGATGAGCGTGCGGTGCCCGAACGCCATCAGGCGGAAACACAGCGCCTTGACGTGGGCGCTCTTCCCGCTGCCGGGGATGCCGGTCAGGATCACGTTCGGGTTGGTGGCCAGCCCCTCCTGCACCCACACGCTCGGATGCGCGGAGAACGCCTGCATGGTGAGCGTGTTGAACCCGATGTACGCGCCGACCGGCGGCAGCGACGCCGCGTGCAGGAACGGGTAGATGCCGGACGCCCGGCCGGTGTCCGCACGGAACACCTCGGCCTTCGCGTGCGAGGCCGCCCGGCCCGCGAACGGCTGGTGCCAGCCCTTCTTCGGCGCGATCCGCATGGCCGTCGCCGGGTCCTCCAGCAGCCGGGCCCGCCGCAACTCGCGGGCGGTGGGCTGCCGCTGCGTCGGCGCTTGGTCGTCCGGCTCGAACAGATCGGCCACGCGGGTCGATTCGAGGACGGTGTCGCGTCCGTCCCGGCGGCGCGTGAACGGGAACCCCGCCATCAGATCGCCACCCTTCGCGGCGGCAGCCCCATGCCGAGCGGCAGCGCGGCGGCGGCGAACGCGTCGTCCATCGCGCCCCAGCAGCGCCGCAGTTCCAGACCGGCGTCACTCGCGTCCGCCTGCAGCTCGGCGCAGGCCGTCTCCAGCTCCTCCGGGTCCGTGACGGTGACCGCGATCAGCGCCACCATCCGCACCACGCCCTGACCGGACGCACGCGCGATGTCCTGCGCCCGCGCGATCTCCGACTCGCGGCGCTCGTCCTCCGACTCCGCCCGGCCCGTCTTCGCCCGCAGCGCCCGCGCGGACTGCCGCCGCGTCTTCTCCCGGCTCAGCTCCTTGCGCGCACGGGCAGGGCCGATCGGCTCGTAGACCAGGGACATCGACCGCCGCGCGTTCGTCCTCGGCCGCAGCAACGGCTGCAGGAACGTCGCGTACACCTCGGACTGCGGGAAGTTCCGCACCTGGTACGTGACCGTCCACGCCCCGTCGTGCCGGTACATGCCCCACGTGTACTCCGCCGCCGCCGGCCCGGCCAGCGCCGGATCCACACCGGGAGCCGTGCCCGCGTACGACGCGTCGTCGGACGCCGCCGAACGGACCGCCAGCATCTGCTGCGCCTCCGGGTCGTACGCGGTGCGGATCACGGCCGCCACCCGGCGCGGGTCCAGGAGCTCCACCACCTGGAGGCCCGCGCTGCTCAGCGACCCGTGCATGGCGTGGAACTCCCGCACCAGCACCGCGGCTGCGCCGACCTGTCCACCACCGGCACCGCGCACCGCCAGCCGCGCACGGACCGACGACAGCGTGACCGACAGGTACGTCTCACGGATCGTCGCCGCCGGACCCGCCGAGACCATCAGCTCGCCGAGGGCCTGGACGGCGGCGGCCGGGGCGTCGGCGGCGGTGTGCCGGTTCGTCCAGGACCGCAGCGCCTCGCCGTCGTCCGGCAGGCTGCGCTGGTGCACCTGGATGCGGACGATCGAGCCGTCCTCCTTGCACTGGCTGCGCAGGAAGGCCGCCCACTGACGGACCCGGGCGTTCTGCCGGGCGGTGTCGACCAGGGCCAGGCCCGGGAAGGTGACGCGGGCGACGAGGGTGTAGGTGTTGTCGATCGGGTTGTGGACGATGCCGAGCGTGCCGCCCTGGCCGTCCGGTGCGGTCAGGATGCGCAGGCGCGCGAGCACGCCGGGCAGGTCCATCGGCTGGTTGCCTTCCTTGTCGGCGGGGGCGAACACCCCGCTGTAGAACACGTTCCGCTTGGTGGCGACGGCGAGCTGGTACCGGACCGCCAGCAGCACCCACTCCTCGGCGGCCAGGCCCATCACACGGCCGTAAGCCAGGAGGAGCAGCAGGCCGGCGAGCGGGAGCGCCACGAAGGCGGCCGTCCAGCTGTGCTGGTAGATCGGGATCAGGGCGACGACCGAGGCGGCGGCCATCAGGGCGAAGCCCACGCCGGACAACTCGCCGATGAAGCCGGACTTCTCCCGCTGCCAGCCGGTGTAGGTGTCCGGCTCACTGTGGGTCAGGGACACGGGATCAGTCCCCCTTCGGCTTCGGCAGCGGCGTGGTGGGCGGTGGTGGGGCGGACTCCGTCGGCGCGGCCGGACGGACGGGGCCGGTGGTGAGCCGCACGGTGCCCGTACTCGTGGGCGGTGACGTGTCGACGAGCGTCGGCGGCGAGGCGTCGACCAGGGTCGGCGTCGTTCCTGCGGACGCGGCCGGCTGCGGCACCTCTGCCTCGCCCGTACCTTGCGGAGCCGGGCCCTGCGTCTCCGCAGGGGTGTCCGCGTCGCTGCCTTGGACATCCTGCTGCACCGCAGGTGCTGCGCCACCGCCGCCCTTGCGGGGCGGGACCACGGAGGCGTGGCCGTTGCCGGGGGCACCCAGTCCGGCGTTCGCGGCGGTGTTCGCCGCCGCGCCCTCCAGCGTGCTCGCGCCGGCGGCGGCGAGCTGCAGGCCGAGGCCGATCCCGGTGCCGATTCCGCTGCCCATGCCGGAGAGGAACTTGCGGGAACGGCTGTTGGAACCGCTGCCCGAGGCCGAGGCGCTGTCCTCCTCCAGGGCCTTGGTGAACCCGGACCCGCCGCCGACCGCACCGGCTCCGGCCACACCGGCGGCCCCGCCGGCGAAACCGCCGAACGCGGCGCCCATGGTGGACCCCACGGAGGAGATCATCCCGGCGGCCACGCTGTTGCCGCCGCCGGCCTCCACCATCGTCAGGAACCGCGCCAGCACCGGCCAGGCGACCGCGGCGAGGAGGAAGACGATCAGGCCGACGATCACGTTCCGGATGCCGCTGGCGGTGCCCATCGCCTCGAACCCGATACCGAAGCACACCACGATCGCCAGCTTCGCGAGCGCCATCGCGGTGAAGGCCCGCCGGGCCTTGGGCCACCACTCCTGGGTCTCGTCGGACAACTGCCCGGCGACCGCCACGGGCATGGCGACCATCAGCACCATGATCCCGGCCTGACGCATCAGCACCTCGATCCACAGCGCGCCGACCACCAGGATCGCCAGGATCCCGAGGACGATGACCACGCCCACGGCCTGACTCAGCACGCCTTCCCCGGTCACCAGGCTCGCGCCCACGGACTGTGCGCCGCCGGCCGTCACCAGACCGGCGAACATGCCGGCCAGCTTCGTCTTCATGACCGTCGCCGCGTCCTGGTGCTCGGGGCCGACCTGGGTGAACGACTGGTCGATGATCCAGATCGACACCTGGTCGATCCACCGCAGGATGATCTGCGCCGATCCCGCGTACACCCCGAGTACCAGCGCGTACTTGCCCAGTCCCTTCAGCACGGTCGCCAGCGGCGCACCCTGTTGGCTCACCGCGACCTTGCCGAACTGGATCAGCATCAGGAACGTGGCGATCACGACCGACAGGACCGTCATGATCCCGGTCATGTGGCTGATCCCGGTCCCGCCCAGGTTGATCGTGGAGGCGTCGTTGAAGGCGTCGGCGAACTGCTGGAGGAGCCAGACCGTGCCCTCGCCGATGTAGCCCGCGATCTCCCGCATCGCGTCGGCGGCCAGCTTGCTGATCTTGCCGGCCACCCAGTCCCCCAGGCCGCCGGACGGTATCAGAAGGTCCGCGTTTTTCACGTTGCAGTCCTGGAAGTTCATGCCCCCTTCGATGCACTTCCCCATGGCGTCGACGTACTTCTGATAGCCCGCGATGCCGTGGTCCGTCGTGGCTTCCCAGTCCTTGAGCTTGTCGAGCTCACGCTGCTTGCGTGCTGCGGTGATGTTCGGGTCGTCGCAGGCCTTCTTCCGCTCGTCCGCGTTCCCGCTCTCCTCGCACTTGTCGTAGAGGTCGGGCTTCTTGTAGGGCCTGCAGTTGTCGGCCTCGGGCATCATGCACCAGTGGTTGTCCTTGTCGACGCCGATGCTGCTGCCGCTTCGGTCGTTCCACTGCGAGAGCCATTCCTTCGACGGGCTGTCGGGCGGACCGTTCGGGGCATGGACGGTCGGGCTGTCGGCCAACGCGGCAGGCGCGGCCAGCGCTCCCACGGACATGAGCGCGGCGAGCAGGACGGTCAGCAGGCGGAGGAGCCCGCGGTCAGTCACGGATCACCACCAGCCAGCCGTCCTTGAGGGACGTCGGCGAGTCGGGGTTGTAGGGCGCCGGGGTGAAACGCTTGGCGACCCACTTCGGATCCGTGGTGATCTTCCAGTCACCGTCCTCCCAGATCAGGACGACATCGGCCAGCTGGTTCTTGAGAGGGCTGTCGTCCGAGGCGGCCTTGGGCAGGGTGGCCGTGCGGCTGTAGTGCATCCAGACGTTGATCACCAGGCCGTCGTCGTCGAGCGCCCAGGCCTGCGCGGCGTCCACATTGGTGCTGATCGTCATGCCGGCCGGGGTGCCCCCCGAGGACGGCAGGCCGACCGTCTCACGAAGCTTGCGCACCTCGCTGACGGCCTTGTCGATGCTCGCCTCGCTGCCCTTGGCCGTGGTGACGGCGAGCTGACGACGAACCATGTCGTCGTCCAGCACGCTCAGTTCGTCGAGGCGGTAGACCGCAGCCGACATCGCACCGAAGCCGAAGCGCGGAAATCCGATCGAGGCGCCGTCCTTCTGTCCGGTCGGCTTGTTCAGATGAACCGGTTTGGCCGTGTTCGGGGTCAGCGTCTTGGTCGCCGACGGGCTCGCCGACGTGGCGGGCCCGGTGCTCGCCGTGGCGGTCGGGGAGGCGGCCGGCTTGCCGTCCTTCCCGTCGTCGGACATGCCGCGGACGACGGCGACGCCGCCCACCGCGATGACGGCGCCGGCCACGCCGCCGATCCCGATCAGCCGAAGGCGCGCCCTGCGCGCCGCGCGGTCGTGGCGGTCCATCAGGCGGCCGCCATCTTGTAGGCGGCGAAGATGAGCCCGCTGGTGCAGGCGATGCCGATGCCCGAGATCAGGCTCATGACGATGGCCTTCTTGCCGCGGGCCGCCATGCCGCCGCGCTCGGAGTTCTCGCCGATGGCGACGGCCGCCCAGCCCAGCAGCCCGCCGAGGACGGCGAGCGCCAGGCCGCCGCCGGCGACCCAGCCGAGGATCGTGCCGGTCGGGCTCTTCACGTTCTCCGGCAGCGTCGGCTTGAAGTCCGGGATCGGGTTCTCGATCGACGTCGGCTCGGGCGACGGTCCGGCGGCGAGGATGTGCGAATGCGGGTCGGACATCAGCGTGTTCAGGACGTGGAGGGTCTGGCTCACGGCAGCAGGACTCTTTCTACGGGTTGAACGGATTGGATCTGAAGAGGGGCCGCCGCCGGTTGAGTGGCGGGCGGCAGCGGGTCGCCCCAACTGGTGTGGGCGGAGCCGAGCACGGCGCGGGCGAGCTGGTCGGCGGCCTGGAGCGACCCGGAGCCCAGCCGGGCGGCGTCCCGCAGGCCCCTGGCGCGGATGTCCGGGTCGAACGGGACCCGGACGACCGCCGCGACGCGGGGCGCCAGCATGGTCTCCCCCGCACGGACGGGCGCGGGAGTGCGGCCGTCACCGGTGGACACGAGGGCGACGACCATGCGGTCGAGGGGCAGCCCGTCGGCCGAGGCGGCCGTCAGCGCGGTCTGCAGGGCGGCCATGCCGGAGGCGGTGGCCGCCGCGCAGAGGACGGGAACGCTCACCGGAAGCGCACACCAGGCGGCGGTCAGGCCGGAGCCGCCGGCAGCGCGGGAGGCGACGATGTCGTGCGCGACCGGGTGTGCGGTGTCCGCGATCACGGCCTGCCAGCCGCCGATGGCGGCCAGCTGGTGCCACGCGGCGGGTGCCTCGGGCAGGGCCAGTGGCGGAGCGCTCCAGTCCTGGTGATCGGTCAGCACGTGCCAGCCGGCCCCGGCCGGGGCCGGAAAACGAGTCGCCGCCGCCAGGACATGACGCCTGCTCAGTGGTGCGTCGGGCGGGACGGACGCGAGCCCGGTCCCGGGTTCCGTCGCCCACGTGGGCCACGGCGAGGCCAAGCGCGGCGCGAGGTCCAGGACGACGCCGGCCGCCGCCTGGGCGAGCCCGACGCCCAGCAAACCCGCGACCGTCGACCGTCCGCTGCCGCCGACGGCCGCCAGGACGGGCACCACGACCCGTCCGTGGGGGGCGATCACCACGGACGGGACAGCTTTCCTTGCCAACACTCCCCCGAATATTGCTAGCGGACAGTCACGCTCCGGTCAGGCTTCCCGAGCGAGCCGTGGCTGTCATGAGTACGGGTACTCATGACAGGCCTCTCCCCCGCCCCTTGGATGGGGCACAGGCCCGGTAACACCCCCGTCACCGTCCGTCTCGGCCCCGCAGTCTAATGTCGGAGCCGAACGTTTGTCGCACGCGCTCGGTTCCTGATCATCGGTCACACCTGTGACAATGCCGAAACCGTGAGCGGCCCGGTACCCGAACCGGCGGGACGCCCCCGAGCAGGGACGATGCCCTGCGGTGGATGTCGCAGTCGGGTGTGAGAATGGCGCGTCCGCTTGCACGAAGGGGGTTGTCTGCGGGCAATCGGCGTTGTCCGGAGGGGTTCTGACCGAGGGGGGTCTGAGTGCAGGTCAAATCTGGGCTGGTGTTGGCGGTCGCGGCCGTCGGCCTGAGTCCGCTGGCTCTTGGAGTCGGACTGGTCATGGTCGTCGCCGTCGCCGCCGACGACGAGAAGGGCAGCGGTGGCGGTGTGGCCCCGGTGATGTCGGTGGCCACTCTTCGCACCGGACCCGGTGGTGTGCCGGAGCAGTACGCGGAGTTCGTCAAACAGGCCGCGGCCGCTTGCGACCAGGGGTTGAGCGCGGGCGTCCTGGCCGCACAGATCAACGCCGAGTCCGCGTTCGATCCGCGCGCCAACTCCGGACAGGCCCAGGGGATCGCCCAGTTCACCCCGGAGACGTGGGCGAGCTGGGGCAACGGCGGCAGCGTCTGGGAGCCGAAGGACGCGATCGCCGCCCAGGGCCGCTTCATGTGCAGCCTCCTGAAGACCGCCAAGCAGCACCCGGACTACAACGGCAGCGCCATCGAACTCGCGCTGGCCGGCTACAACGCCGGATGGGGCCGCGTCGACCAGTACAAGGGCGTGCCCCCCGCGTCGTTCGCACAGGGCCAGACCTACGACTACGTGAAGAAGATCATGGCGGACGTCCGGAAGTACACGCAGTCCGAGGACACCGTGCCCGTTCAGCTCCCCGCCGACTACCAGCTGCCTGCCGACACCCCGCAGGCGGTCAGGACCGCCGTGGCGTGGGCCCTCGCCCAGCGCGGCGGCTGGTACCAGTGGGGCGGCGACTGCACGAACCCGTTCGGCGACAACACCCAGGGCCGGTGCGACTGCTCCAGCCTGATGCAGCAGGCCTACGCACACGCCGGCGTCACCCTGCCCCGGACGACGTTCGAGCAGGTCAAGACCGGCACCCGGGTGTCGCCGGACGACGTCAAACCGGGCGACCTGGTCTTCAACGCCGGCTCGGACGGCTCGGACGACTCCCCGGGCCACGTCGGCATGTACGTGGGCAACGGCTGGATCGTCGAGGCCCCGCGCACCGGCGTCCAGACCCGTACCGTCGCCTACAGCGGCTGGCGCAACAGCACATCGGCACTCACGCGGATCACCCACGTCGTCCGCGTGGTGCAGTGGTAGGACAGGAGAAACGTTGCTTCACGAGGACCAACCGGCCCACCCCTGGGGGACGGTGACACCCGCGTTCTGGGCCGCACCGGAGCCGGCCGGCCCGCCCGCGGTCACACCCGACTTCGCGGACCGCTTCGCCGAGTTGACCGGGCTGCTCGACCGGACGTCGGACACCGACGTCCTGGCGGCCGTGGCCGCCAAGGCGGGTGTGCTCGACCAGGACGTCACCGCGGCACTCGGACCGACCGACCCCAACGTCGCGAACGTCCGCGAACTCCGCGGCCTGATCGCGCGCCGCCAGGGCCGTCGCACGGAGGCCGCCCGCTGGCACCTCCACACCGCGGGCCTGCACATCGCCACCGGCGGCGTGGGCTCGCCACGGGCCAGGGCGAGCGCCAAGCACGCGCTGTCGGACTGGCGGGAGATCCCCGACCCGGCCGAACGCACCGCCGTCGGCCACGAGATCCTGCCCGTGCTCGCCGCCGTGGCCGGAACCGACGCACCGCCCACGTGGGAGGTCAAGGCGTACCTGACCGGGTAGGGCACCGACGGCGGGCCTCGCAACTCCCGTGCTGAAAGAGAAACGCCGGCCCCGGCGGTCCCGATGGATCGTTCGCCGAGTCCCCCGGAAACACATCTCGCCCGGCCCCGCGCACCGGACGGGCTAGCCGGGCTCGCGAAGCCCGGCGGGGCTGCGAAAACTGGCCGCGTGTCCTCCACCACGATCACGCCGATCTCCTCCCACGAGTTGGACCTCCTCCGTGCGCTGCGGGCCCGGGCCGCGGGCGGCGGGCTGTCGGCCGAGGCCGTGGTCCTGGCGCAGGGGCGGCTCCAGGAACCGTGCGGCTGGCCGGCGGGTTTGCCGCGGCGCAGTGACGGCGGGGACTGCTTCCGCAACGCGTGGCGGATCGCGCTGAAGCCGGCCGGGTTGGTGTACGTGGAGGGGTTCGTCCTCGGTGCGGGCGGGGTGGTGACGCGGCGCGCCTGGTGTGCGGACGAGGAGGGGCGGGCGCTGGATCCGACGTGGCGGGACGGGCGGGCGCTGGCGTACGTGGGGGTCGGGATGGCCGCGGAGTGGGTCGCGGCGGTCCAGCAGCGCACGTGTACGCGGACGCGGTTCCCGGGTGTGCTGGACACCGCCGTCCAGCACACCCGGGACGCCGACCGCGTGTTCACGTACGGGGTCCCCGCCCCGGCCCTGCTACCGCTCGGCCGTGAGCTCCCGCCCCGCCCGAACACCGGATAGCGCGAAGGGCGCCGGGCGGTAGGCTGCGGCGCGTGTTCGAGTACCACGGCTGGATCAACGTCCTGGAGAGCGCCGACGCCGACGACGACCCCACGCCGATGCGCGCCTCGACCGGATCGCCGCGCGCATCGACGAGCGCGTCCGGGAGCTCGACAGCCCCTGCCTGCTGGACCTCCGCCGGATGAACGGCGGCGTCTTCGTGCACCTCGGCGGCTGCCCGAACCACCGCGACGACTCGATCGTGGCGTTCTTCCGCGAGGTCGGCCAACTGGCCCCGGGTTCCTACGGGTTGCTGCACGTCCGGGACGACGAGGAGCCGGGCCGCGAGAACGGGGTCACCGTCGTCCGCATGGTCCGCGGCCGGCTGAGCACGCATACGGAGCTGCTGCTGTCCCCGTGCATCCCCGTCCTGGAGGACCCGTTCCCGGGTTAGCCCGAAGGAAATGTCCGGTCCCGGGGCGGCTACGGGGGAGGCCGCTCCGGGACCGGAGTCTTGGGGTGGTGGGGGTCAGACGCCCACCGACTGCTTCTCCGGGCCGAGTTCGGTCTCGGTGGCGGTCTCGGCGGCGGCCTCGGCGGCCGGGGGCTGCTTCTTGAGGGCCAGGGCCAGCAGGCCGCCCAGGATCAGCAGGACGCCGCCGGCGATGCCCGCCGTGCGCAGGCCCTCGACCACGTCCTCCTTGGCGGCGGTGGCGTAGGTGCCGGTGAAGGTGGAGTTGGCGACCGCCACCAGGGCCGCGAGGCCGACCGCGCCGCCGACCTGCTGGGCGGTGGAGGCCATGGCGCCGGCCACGCCCTGCTCCTCCGGGGCCACGCCGGAGCCGGCGGAGGCGAAGACGGAGACGAAGACCAGGCCGCCGCCGAGGCCCCACAGGACGGAGCCGGGGAGCAGGGCGGGGAAGGAGCCGCCGGTGGTCATGACGGCGGCGGTCAGGGCGATGCCGGCGCCGTTGACGGCCATGCCGGTGGCGAGGGTGGCCCGCATGCCGAAGCGCTGCATGAACTTCGGGGCGAGCTGGCCGGCGCCGACCATCGAGACCAGGGTGAGCGGCAGGAAGGCGAGGCCGGCCTGGAGCGGGGTGTAGCCGAGGACGGGCTGGATGTAGGTGGTGAAGACGTAGTAGCCGCCGGACAGGCCCGTCTGGAAGATGAAGACCACGGCCATCGCCACGACGAGCGGACGGTTGCTCAGCAGGCGCAGCGGCATGAGCGGGTCGCGGGTGCGGGCCTCGGTGACGAAGAAGGCGACGAGCAGGGCGGCGCCGAGGAGCAGGGCGGTGAGCGGGGTGGGGCTGAGCCAGCCGTCCTCGGGGCCGGTGACGAGGCCGAAGACGACGGCGGAGATGCCGGCGGTGGCGAGCAGGGCGCCGGGCAGGTCGAAGCCGCCGCGGCTCTGGACGGCCGGGTCCGGGCGCAGGACCTTCGGGGCCGGGATGAGGACGGCCAGCGCGAACGGCACGTTGATGAAGAACACCCAGCGCCAGGAGGCGAGGTCGGTGAGGACGCCGCCGAAGAGAGCGCCGGCGGCGAGGCCGAGCGAGCCGGCCATGCCCCAGACGCCGAAGGCCTTGATGCGCGCCTGGCCGTCGAAGGAGGTGGCGATGAGGGCGAGGACGGCGGGGAAGAGCAGGGCGCCGCCGACGCCCTGCACGACGCGGGCGCCGATGAGGACGCCCTGCCCGGTGGCGATGCCGCCGACCAGGGAGGAGACGGCGTACAGGCTCAGGCCGGCGAGGAAGAGGCGGCGGGCGCCGATGCGGTCCACCGCGCGGCCGCCGAAGAGCAGCAGGCCTCCGAAGGAGACGGCGTAGGCGGAGACGACCCACTGCAGGGACTGGGCGGAGAAGCCCAGTGCCCGGCCGATGTCGGGCAGCGCCACATACACGATGTTGTAGTCGACGGTGACGATGAACTGCGCGAAGGCGAGCAGGAAAAGGGTGATTCCCGCCCTGCGGGCAGGGGCCGTGGCAGGCATGGTTACTCCCGTTGGGGACGACGTGGGGACGACGTGGGGACAGCTGGGGAACAAAGTCGGCACAGGGTCGGCACGGAAAGCACACGTGCGGAATAAAGCCCGCACCGAACGGTGCTCAGCTTCTTAACGGTGTTTACTCTAGCAGGAGTACGCTCCAAACAAAACGCCGTATAGTTCTGCCACCGACCTGGAGGACAGCAGCATGGATACGAAGCCCACCCGCCGCGCGCGGCTCCGCCAGCAGACGATCACCGAGATCAAGGAGGCCGCCCTCAAGGCCCTGGCCGAGGCGGGCCCGGCGGGCATCACCCTGCGCGGGATCGCCCGCGAGCTGGGCATGACGGCCGCGGCCCTCTACGGCTACTTCGACACCCGCGACCAGCTGATCTCGACCCTCGCCGCGGACGCCTACAACGAGCTGGCCGACTCGCACGAGGCCGCCCTGGCCGCCCTGCCGCACGAGGAGACGGCCCGCCGGGTGCGCGCGGTGTGCGACACCTTCCGCACCTGGTCGATCAAGAACCCGGCGGCGTTCCGGCTGATCTACGGGGACGGCCTGCCCGGGTTCACCCCGCCCGAGGAGGTCGCCGCGGCGGCGCGGCGATGCTGCATGACGGTGCTGGACGTGGTCGACGGGGCGTGGGAGCACGCGCCGGCGGCGCTGCGCGAGGACCGGGCGGACTGGTCGGACTTCCACGAGTCGCTGTCCGGCCCGGCCCGCGAGCAGTTCCCCCACCTGTCGCCGCAGGCGCTCGGGGTGAGCCTGCGGATCTGGGGGCGGATGTACGGGCCGGTGGCGCTGGAGGTGTTCGGCCACCTCGGGCAACAGATCAACGATCCGGCGGAGGTGTATCGGCGCGAGGTGGACGCCATCGTTGAAATGCTCGGCATCAGCGAGTAGATACCTGGGAATTCTCGCCACTCGCGCGAGAAGAACCTAGCAATCTTTAGGAAACAATCCTAACGGTTTATCCTTCACATAAAAGCGGAGGCCGGTCGTCACGAAGGCGACGCGCGACGACCGGCCCGACGTCACCGCCGCGAGCGCGACCAGGCCCGCATCGCCGGCTTCTCGACCACCGCGTACAGCAGCCACGCCAGCGCCAGGCTCACGCCGAGGTACAGCACGACGATCGCCGCGCCCTGCCAGACGGCGAACGACCGCTCGAAGCCCATGAGTTGCTTCACGTACGTGATCACCGTCCCGTGCACCATGTAGAACGCGAAGGACACCTCGCCCAGCCACAGCAGCGCCGGGTGGTGCAGCACCGAGCCGGCGCCGCCGAGGTCCCGCACCGCGATCGCGGCGATCAGCAGGGCCAGCGGCAGCGCGGTCACGGCGCTGTGCGAGTACAGCCACGGCACGTTCATCGAGCCGGCCCAGGCCGCCAGCGCGAGCACGGACGCCACCGGTACGCCGATCCGGGGCAGCCGCCCGGCCGCGACGATCAGCGCCATGACGATGCCGAGCGCGAACTCCAGCGTGCGCACCGGCGGGAACATGTAGACCGCCCAGAACTGCTCGGCGGAGACGGGGAACCCGTTGGGCGTGGTGCCGCCCGGCAGCAGCGCGTACGCGGCCGCCGGCACCAGCGCGATCGCGGCGGTCAGGACCAGTGCCAGCGCCCACAGGCGGGCCGGGTCGACGCGGCGCAGCAGTGCGTGGAGGAACGGGAAGCACAGGTAGAAGAACAGCTCGCAGGCCAGCGACCAGCTCGGCGGGTTCACCGACAGGTAGACGTCCAGGTACGGGAACCAGGCGTGCACCATCGCGAGGTTGGGCAGCCACTGGTGCCAGGTCGAGGTGGCGGCGGCGAACAGCACCATCGCGAGCGCCCAGGTGACGACGTGGTTGGGGAAGAGCTTGACCACCCGGCGGCGCCAGAAGGTCCGCTTTCTCAGCCCCGGCCGGGCGGCGTGGGTGAGGACGAAGCCCGACAGGAGGAAGAAGAACGACACCCCGATCGAGCCGGTGGTCGACCAGATCCGGGCCCAGATCTCGCGGGCGCGCCCGTCGAACGGGGTCAGCGCGGGCGGGCCGGTGAGCGAGGTGTGGAAGAAGAACACGCCGAGGGCGGCGAAGAAGCGCAGCCCGGTGAGCGAGGGCAGCCGGGACGGCAGGACGGAGCTGCCGGCAGCGGTGCGGGCTGGAGCGGTTGCGAGTGTGCGGGACACGTGCGGTCGGATCCTTCGGAGCGGGTGCGGGCCGGGCGGCTCGCAGCGGAACGGAGACAACTTCCTTGCAGTGAAGGTGAGTTGAACGGAAGGAGACGCGAAAGGGGGCCGGGCCACCCCCCGCGCCCCGCCCCCGTCTGAGGGAGCCGCGCGCTGCGGGGCTGGCGCCCGCACCCGCCCCGCGGGGTGCGGTAAAAAAAAA
>NZ_JBHWGD010000023.1:7741-33804 GCF_042733235.1 Kitasatospora sp. NPDC059722 | reverse complement strand
GGGGGGGGGCGCCCGCTGTGAACGACACAAATTTAGTTTTTGGTGTTGTTGTGTTCCGGGGCGGTCCCGGTCCGGGGGCGGGGCCCCCCCGCGGGCCCCCGGCCCCTTTCGGAGGGACGCGCGTCAGGCGGTCGTGCCGCCGTCCACGGCCAGGGTGGCGCCGGTGACGAACGCCGCGCCGGGCGAGACGAGGTAGGCCACCGCCTCGGCGATGTCGGTGGTGGCGCCGTAGCGGCCGAGGGCGGTGCCGGCCCGCTGGAAGCCCGCCGAGGGGCCGTCGGCCGGGTTCATGTCGGTGTCGATCGGCCCGGGGCTGATCTGGTTGACGGTGATCCCGCGCGGGCCGAGGTCCCGGGCCAGTCCCCGGGTCAGGCCGAGGATCGCGGCCTTGCTGACCGCGTACGGGGTCATGCCGCCGCCCGGCACCCGTTCGCCCAGGCAGGAGCCGATGTTGACGATCCGGCCGCCCTCGGGCAGGTGGCGGGCCGCGGCCTGGGCGGTGAGCAGCGCGCCGCGGACGTTGACGTCCAGGGTGCGGTCGATGACGTCGACCGGCACATCGGTCAGGGCGGTGCCGCTGACGTCCATGTAGCCGGCGTTGTTGACGAGGATGTCGATCCGTCCGAAGTGCGCGACGGTGGCCTCGACGGCGGCGGCGGGCGCCTCGCGGTCGGCGGCGTCGGCCCGGACGGCCAGGGCCTTGCCGCCCGCGCGCTCGATCTCCGCGACGACGGCCTCGGCGGCCTCGGCGCCGCGGGTGTAGGTGAGGGCGACCCTGATGCCCGTGCCGGCGAGGCGGCGGGCGATCTCGGCGCCGATGCCGCGGCTGGCTCCGGTGACCAGGGCGACCCGGTCGTCGGCGGTCGGCTGGGTGGCGGTGTCAGACATGGGACGGCCTTTCGGAGGACTCGGAGGAGGGCGCGGAGGAGGACTCGGACACGGCGGGAGCGCCGGGACCGGCCGTGCGGCGCAGCAGTTCGGGCACCAGCGTCAGCAGCCCGAGCACGGCCATGGCCGCGCCCGTCCACAGCGGGGCGCGCAGCCCCCAGTGCGAGACGCCGATCCCGCCGACCCAGGAGCCGACGACGACGCCGAGGGTGATGAAGGAGGTGTGGACGGTGTTGACCAGCGGGCGGTCGTTGGCGGTGCGCATGACGCGGGTGACCATCGCCGGGTTCATCGTCACGCCGACCAGCCCGATGCCGGTCATGGCGGCCAGGGCGACGGCCGCGTCGGCGGCGCCGAGCGCGAAGACCGTCAGGAACACGGTGTTCAGGGCCAGGCCCGTGCCGAGCACCGTCAGGGTGTGCCGGTCGGCGAGGCGCCCGACGACGGCGTTGCCGATGACGGTCGCGGCGCCGTAGAGGACCAGCAGCAGCGGGACGGTGCCCGCGGCGAAGCCGGTGACGTCGGTGAGGATCGGCACGAAGTACGAGAACGCGGCGAAGGTCGCGCCGATGATCAGCATGCTGGTCGCGAAGGCCGCCCACAGCCGCGCGTTGCGGAAGGCCCCCAGCTCGGCGCGGACGGAACCGCCGGAGCCGCCGGCCCCGTCGGACTCCTCCTTGGCCAGCGCGGGGACCGCGCCGAGGGTGACGGCGAGGGCCAGCGCGGCCAGGGCGGCGACCGCCCAGAAGGCGAACCGCCAGCCGTAGTGCTCGCCGGCCAGCTGGGACAGCGGCAGGCCCAGTACGGTGCCGACCATCAGGCCGCCGAGCACGATCGAGGTGGCCCGGCCGCGCACCTCGGGACCGGTGACGCGCACGCAGATGGCGAGCGCGACGCCGAAGAAGGCGCCGGAGGCGGCCCCGGTGACGAGGCGGGCGACGACCATCAGGGCGTAGCCGTCGGCGAGGGCGCCGAGCGCCTGCCCGGCGAGGAAGACGGCGTACAGGCAGATCAGGGCGGTCTTCTGGCGCAGTCGCAGGAGACCGGCGGTCAGCAGCGGGCCGCCGATGGCCATGGCCGCGGCGTAGACCGAGACCAGGTAGCCGATCTGGGGGATGCCGGCACCGAGGTCCTCGGACAGCTGCGGCATCAGGCCGGCCACCAGGAACTCGCTGGTCACCATGGTGAAGATGCCCAGGCCCAGGACGTAGATCGCGAAGGGCACGGCTCAGACCTCGACAGTCTCGACGGTGTGGGACGGGCCGCCGACCACGACGGCCCCCGCGGCCTGGAACGACCCCAGGGACTCGGCGATCGCCTTGGCCCGCGGGTTGTCGGCCGGGTCGAAGACCGGGATCGGCTCGCCCGGCCGGGCGTCGACGCCGGCCTGGAGGAAGAACTCCTCGAAGCCGCTGGGCGTGAAGATCAGCAGCTGCTTGGCGGCGTGCAGGCCCTTGTTGCGGAAGCGGTGGACGGTCCCCTTGGGGACGAAGACGAAGTCGCCCGCGCGGACGTCGTAGGTCTGCCCATCCGCGAAGAACTCCAGCTCGCCTTCGAGGAGGTAGAAGGCCTCGTCCTCGTTGCGGTGGTCGTGGGGCGGCGGGCCGCCGCCGGGCGGCACGGAGGCCTCCAGCAGCGTGATCGTCCCGCCGGACTGCGCGGTGTCGACCTTGACGGTGTAGACGTCGCCGTTGAGCCAGACCGAGGGGCCCTGGCCGGCGGGGATGTGCAGGACCTTGCCGAGGGCCGGCGGGTGGTCGCTGCGGAGCTGTTCGTTGAGTGACATGGCGTACGGGAACCTCAGGACGCGGGGACGGGGACGGAAGCCTGTACGGGTACGGAGGGCTGGACGGGAGGGACGGGCGCGGGGGTGAGCGGGTGCGCCAGTCGGGCGCCGTCCGGCAGCTGCCCGGTGCGGGCGGGCGCGACCTCCTGCCCGTCGCACTCGGTGGTCAGCACCTCCAGCCAGCCGTCGGCGCAGCCGACGAACACCCGCCCCCGCTCGCCGTGCACGACGAGCCCGGGCACGGGCGCCCGGTCGGGCGCGCCGGCCGGCGCCGGGTCGGCGGACAGGACACGCACCCGTCTGCCGGCCTCGTCGGCGGTCCAGGCGCCCGGCGAGCGGTAGCCGGCCCGGACGTGCCGGTCGACGACGGCGAGCGGGGCGCGCAGGTCCAGGCGCAGGTCGTCGTCCGAGGGCCGACCGAAGTACGAGCGCAGCGCCGGGTCCTGGGCGATCGGGCGGTAGCCGCGCTCGGCCAGCTGCGGGATGAGCTCCAGCAGCATCAGCACGTTGGCCCGCTCCTGGGCGGTGCGCAGGTCCAGCGCGGTCTCCCGGCCGGTCAGCGGCACCTGGTGCTGCATGATCAGGTCGCCGCTGTCGAGGACGGGCGCCATCTCGATGGCGGAGACGGCCGACTCGGTGGCGCCCTCGCGGATCATCCAGTAGAAGGGCGCGAGGCCGGCGAAGGCGGGCAGCGGCGAGGGGTGGAAGTTGACGGCGGTGACCCGGGGCACCGACAGCAGCCGCTCGCGCAGGATCTGCTGGAAGTTGGCGACGACGAAGTAGTCGGCCTCGTAGCCCTCCAGCTCCTCGACGAACTCCGGCCGGTTGACCGACGGCGGCCGCAGGACCGGCACCCCGAGCGCCGCGCCCTGGGTGACCAGGTCCACCTGCTCGGGGTCGTCGGTGAAGTACGAGCAGCGCTTGCCGTGCGGGGAGGTGACCACGGCGACGAGGTCGACCTGGGGGTGGCCGTGCAGCATGCTCAGGAACGGCGAGCCGAGCTTGGAGTTGACTTCCGAGAACAGGACGACGCGGATGCGGTCCATGGGTCGGGAAACCTCTCTGTGTCTGGCTGTGCGGGGCAGGGACGTTCGGGGTGGCGCGGGCCGACCTGGAAGGGTCGGTGGCGCGGGCCGGCCTAGAAGAACGGGCTCGTCGACTTCCCGCCCAGCAGCACGTTGCCGGTGAGCTGGAGGATCGAGTCCTGGGCGACGGCGTGCTGGTTCATCGTCCAGGCGTCGCGCAGCCAGCGGTCCAGCGGCGAGGGCTTGTAGACGGAGGAGCCGCCGACCAGGTCGAACAGGGTCTGCACGATGTCGCGGGCGGTGCGGAAGGCGTGCCGGCGGGCGATGGCGGTGGCCACCCTGGCGTCGTCGGTCAGCTCGGCGCCGCCGGTCAGCGCGTCCCACTGGCGTTCCAGGCTCGCGTACACGCCGGAGCGGGCGGCGAGCAGCTCGCCCTCCAGGCGGGCGATGGTGCTCTGGACGCGGTGGTCCTGCGCCCACGGGGTGCCGGTCTCCCGGTCGGTGCGGTGGGCGGCCAGCTCCCGCACGTGGTCCAGCGCGGCGCGGGCCATGCCGAGCGGGATGCCGGACATCTTGCGCAGGATGGTGTCGGGGCTGGCGTGCAGCGGGCCGGTGCGGCGCGGGTCGGAGAAGCTGAAGGAGCGCTCCTCGGGGACGAACAGGTCCTCGCAGGAGTAGTCCTGGCTGCCGGAGCCGGCCAGGCCGGTGGTGTGCCAGGTGTCGTGGAAGGTGTAGGCCGCCGGCTTGGAGACCAGCACCCGCCAGTGGGTGGGCTCGCCGCTGACCGGGTCGGGCTCGGGGGTGCCGTCCTCGTCGACGATCAGGCAGCCGGCGCCCAGCCAGTCGCAGTGGGCCGAGCCGGAGCCGAACTTCCAGCGGCCGGTGAGGCGGTAGCCGCCCTCGACGCGCACGGCGCGGCCCTGCGGGTAGATCCAGCCGGAGTTGGCGAGGTCGAGGGTCGGGTACATCTCGCGGGCCACGTCGTCGTCGAGGTAGCCGGAGTAGATGCCGGAGTCCATGCCGATCATGGCGCACCACGCGGTGGAGGCGTCGCCGGTGGCGAGGATCTCGATCAGTTCGCACTGCTGCATCGAGGTGAGCTCGGGGCCGCCCCAGGTCTTGGGCATGGCGGCGCGGAAGACGCCGCCGTCGCGCAGCAGGTCGACGATGTCGGCGGGCAGGGTGCGGTTCTGCTCGATGCGGGCGCCGGCCTCGCGCAGCTGCGGGACGAGGGTGCGGGCGTGCGCGAGGATCGCCTCGGCGGTGTCGGGGACGACGGTGGTGGTCACGGTGGTGCTCATCGTGGAGGTCCTTCGGGAGTTGACGGTGATCAGAGGTAACGGCCGGGCGCGAACGTGCCGTTGGGGTCGACGAGGCGCGCGACGTCCAGGACCAGCGCGGCGTTCTCGGCGTCCGGGGCGTGCTCGCGGCCCCAGCCGCCGTGCGCGGAGTCCAGCCGGTACGGCGCCCAGCCGGCCGCGGCGAAGAGCGCGTAGGCCCGGTCGAGCGCGCGGTGCGCGGCCTCGGCCTGGGTGGCCCGGTCGAACGGGAAGGAGACGACGAGGTCGATGACGTCGGCGTCGAGGGCGTTGACGGTGGCGCCGGGGCGGATCCCGGTCTCCTCGTGCACGGTGTCGAGGAGGGCCAGGGCGCGGGCGGTGTCGGCGCCGGTGAAGGGGATCAGCGGCAGGAAGAAGATCCAGCCCTTGCCCTCGGCGTCGACGAGGTCGGCGCGGGTGCCGGTGGCGGAGGCGAGCATGTCCTCGTTGAACTCCACCGAGCCGGAGTACGCGGCCTGGACGACCTTGGACACGGTGTCGTCCGCGGCCGGCTCCTCCCCCGCCGCGATCCGGCCGAACAGGCCCGCGGCACGGGCCTCTTCGACCAGCGCCCCGGCGAGCGCGTCGAGCGTGCCGGCGGTGGCGTCCACGCACACGTGGGCGAGGTAGCCGTGGCCGCCCTCGCCGCCGTAGGTGGCGGTGGAAGCGGTGTCGTAGATCTTCACGACGCCCGACACCACGTTCCCGGCCCGCCAGCGGCGGATGAGGTCCACGGCCGCGGGCAGCTCCTCCCGGCCGAAGGAGAGCCGGACCACGCGCTGCGCCTCGGGGCGCGGCAGCAGCCGGACGACGGCGGCGGTGATCACGGCGAGCGGCGACTGGGTGAACAGGTGCAGCGTGCTCGGCCCCAGGCCGTACGGGTTGACGGCTCGTCCGGCGGAGGTGCCGGGCCACCAGCCGGTGCGCACCAGGCGGCCGTCGGGAAGCACCGCTTCGAGGCCGAGGAGGTCCTCGGTGCGCTGGCGGCGCAGGCCCACGCCCCGGTCGACGAGGTTGCCGAGCAGCGAGGTGTGGCCCGAGGAGGCGGTGACGTTGAGCATCCGGGCGGTGCCGGCGAGCCGGGCGGCGAGGACGGCCTGGGTGACGCCCGGCTCGACGACCGCGTAGCCGGCCTCGACGTCGAGGTCGCGGACGGCGTCGAGGCGGTCGAGTTCGAGGCGGACCACCGGGCCGACGGCCGGTTCCTTGGAGCCCAGGCCCCAGTTGCGGCCGGTGGAGACGGCGTGCAGGCCGGGCAGGCCGGCCCGGGCGCCGCCCTGCTCGTCGAAGGCGCGGACGACGGACCGCACCTCCTCGGCGCTGCCCGGGCGCAGGACGGCGTTCAGGGCGCGGGCGGCGAAGGCGGAGACGTTGGCCTCGGCGGGCAGGAGCGCGGCCGGGTCCGCGGAGCGGACGACGTGGTCGGGTCCGATGGCGGCGGCGACGGTGTCCAGGACCGCTTCGAGCGCGGTGCGGGAGGCGGTTTCGGGCATGGCTGGTCCTCGGAAGGTGCGTGCGCGGGCACGGAGGGGTGACGGAGAGGAGGGGGAAGGGCTCAGGCCGCGGGCTTGGTCGGGGCGGCGCCGCCCAGGTAGACGGCGACGGGCCGGCCGGGGCGGTCCCAGGACAGGTGCGCCAGCACCCGCAGGGTGCGGGGCGGGGCTCCGGCGAAGGCGGCGTCCTGCGCGCAGAGGGCGGGCAGGTCCCAGCCGGCCTCGTGCAGGACGAGCGCGGGGTTGGTGGCGGTGAGGTCCGGGGTCATGGTGAACACGAGGCTCACCAGGTCCGCCCGGTCGAGGTGGTTGGCGGCCAGCAGGCCGGCGAGCAGGTCCTCGGTGGCGCGGGTGAGGGCGGGCACGGTGTCGGCGGGCACGGCGATGCCGCCGCGGACGGCGAGCGTACGGATCGCACGGGTCGCGCCGGTCGTACGGGTCGCGCCGGTCCTACGGGTCGCGCCGGTCGTACGGATCACGCCGGTCGTACGGATCATGTGGATCGTACGGATCATGCCGGGAATGCCCTCACCCTCGGCCGGGCTCAACTCCCGTCCGCGGAAGCGGAGGTGAAGCGCCCCTGGTGGAAGACCAGGGCGTCCTGCGGCTCCTCGGTACAGGTGGCGTGCAGCACTCGGGCGAGGAACAGGTCGTGGTCGCCGCCGGGGAAGGTGTCCTCGACCTCGCAGGCCAGCGAGGCCAGGGCGCCTGGGAGCACGTCGTGCCCCTCGGCGGTGCGGTCGAGGTAAGCGCCCAGACCGGGCCCGGCGGGCTTCTCCCGGGAGGCGAACAGCTTGGCCACGTCGCCCTGGTGGGCGGCGAGCAGGTGGATGCCGAGCCGGCGGCTGGCGGTGATCACGGGGTGCGCGCGGGCGGTCCGCATGACCGAGACCAGGACGCGCGGCGGGTCGAGCGAGATCGAGGTGAAGGAATTGACCGTCATGGCGACGGCGGTGTCCTCGCGGCCGCTGCTGAGGACGGTGACCCCAGTGGGATAGCGGCGCATGACGTCCCGCAGGTCCGCGGACTGTCCGCGGGCACGGGTGATGGACGGTGAAGGCATGACTCCCCCTTCGCACGGTAGTGCGAATCTTGTTGCTGCCTAAACGCTAGCGCGACTTGTGAACGCTGATAGCTTTTCTAACATAGATCTCGCCACGTTGGTCAAGCGCCGGTCAAGCGCGACCACCCCGAAGAACCGCTTCGACGAGGGAGAACCGTGACCTCTTCACCTGCCCGAAACGCCCAAGCCGCACTCCGTTCACGCCACTTGGCGATGCTGGCACTCGGCGGGGTGATCGGCGCCGGGCTGTTCGTCGGCTCCGGCGCCGGGCTCGCGGCGGCCGGTCCGGCCGTGCTGGTCTCCTACCTGCTGGCCGCCGTGCTCGCCCTCGCGGTCATGCGCATGCTCGGCGAACTCGCCGCCGCACTACCGGAGTCGGGCTCCTTCTCGGTCTACGCGCGTCGCGCGCTGGGGCCGTGGGCCGGCTTCACCACCGGCTGGCTGTACACCTGGGTGACCGCCGTGGCCATCGCCGTCGAGGCCCTGGCGGCCGCGGCGATCCTGCACACGTGGTGGCCGGCCGTCCCCTCCTGGGCGTTCGCCCTCGCCGCGATGACGCTCTTCACCATCGTCAACACCACCGACGTCCGGACCTTCGGCGAGGCCGAGTTCTGGTTCGCCTCGCTCAAGGTCCTCGCGATCGTCGCGTTCATCGCCCTCGGCGCCGCCGCCCTCCTCGGCGTGCTGCCCGGCGCCGGCTCACCGGGCCTCTCCCACCTCACCGGTGACGGTGGGTTCGCCCCCAACGGCCTGTCCGGGATCGTCACGGCGCTGCTCGGCGTCGTCTTCGCGTTCGGCGGCATGGAGGTCATCGGCATGGCCGCCGCCGAGTCCCGGGACCCGGGCCGCAGCATCCGCACCGCGGTGCGCTCCGCGATCTGGCGGATCGCCCTGTTCTACCTGGGCTCGGTGGCCGTCCTGGTCCTGCTGCTGCCGTGGCGCGACGCCCGCCCCGACGAGAGCCCGTACGTCGCCGCGCTCGGCCGGCTCGGCATCCCGCACGCCGGCGCCGTCACCCAGGCCGTGATCGTCGTGGCCCTGCTCTCGGCCCTCAACGCGAACCTGTACGGCACCTCGCGCATGCTGCACTCCCTCGCCGAACGCGGCGACGCCCCGGGCGCGTTGGCCCGCCGCACCCGGCGGGGCGTACCGGCCCGCGCGGTGGCCGCCGCCTCCGCCGTCGGCTTCGCCGCCGTCGTCCCCGAGGCGCTCTCCCCCGGCACGGCCCTGCCGCTGCTCGCGAAGGCGATGGGCGCGGCGATGCTCTTCATGTGGCTGGCGGTCGCCTGCTCGCACCTGGTCCTGCGCCGCTCCCTCGAAGCCGCCGGCCGGCTCCCGCTCCGCACCCGGGGCTTCCCCGCCACGACCCGCGCGGTCATCGCCGCGATCACGGCCCTGATGCTGCTGATGACGGCCTCGGCCGGGACCCGTCCCCAACTCCTGACCTCCGCAGCCCTCACAGCCGCCCTGGCCCTCACCGGCGCGGCCCTCTCCCGCCGCCGCGCCCAGTCCCAGACCCCGACCCCAGCAGCAACAGCAGCAACAGCAGAGACCCGCGCCACTCCGTAACGCGTCGCCCAGTGACAAGTCGCCCACGAGCAAAGGCGGGCGGACCCCCGACCAGGGGTCCGCCCACCCGCACGCGAGCTGCCGGACGGCTACTCCACCGTCACGCTCTTCGCCAGGTTGCGCGGCTTGTCGACGTCGCGGCCGAGGGCCACCGCCGCGTGGTAGGCGAGGAGCTGGAGCGGGATGTTGAGGAGCAGCGGGTCGAGCTCGGGCTCGCTCTTGGGGACGAGGATGCAGTGGTCGGCGAGCTTGTCCTCGGGGCGCCGGTGGGCGACCGCGATGACGCGGCCGGAGCGGGCCTTGATCTCGCCGAGGGTGGTGAGGTTCTTGTCGAGGAGCTCGTCGTCCGGGACGAGGGCGACGGTCGGCAGCTCGGGGCTGATCAGCGCCAGCGGGCCGTGCTTCAGCTCGCTCGCCGGATAGGCCTCGGCGTGGACGTACGAGATCTCCTTGAGCTTCTGCGCGCCCTCGCGCGCCACCGGGTAGCCGCGGACCCGGCCGATGAACATCATCCCGGCGGACCTGGCGTACTCGGCGGCGAGTTCGGCGATCGCGTCGCTCTGGTCGAGCACCTCGCGGATCTGGTCCGGCAGCGCCTTGAGGGCGGAGACGATGCGCCGGCCGTCGGCGGGCGAGAGGTCGTGGATGCGGCCGAAGTGCAGGGCCAGCAGCGCGAAGGCGACGACCGTCGAGGTGAAGGCCTTGGTCGAGGCGACCGAGATCTCCGGCCCCGCGTGCAGGTAGATGCCGCCGTCGCACTCGCGGGCGATCGCGCTGCCGACGGTGTTGACGACGCCGAGGACGCGGCCGCCCTTGCGCTTGATCTCCTGGACGGCGGCCAGCGTGTCGTAGGTCTCGCCGGACTGGCTGACGGCCACGTACAGGGTGTCGGCCTCGATCACCGGGTTGCGGTAGCGGAACTCGGAGGCGGGCTCGCTGTGCGCGGGGACGCGGGAGAGCTCCTCGATCAGCTGGGCGCCCATCTCGCCGGCGTAGTAGGCGGAGCCGCAGCCGAGGATCTTGACCCGGCGGATCTCGCGCAGTTCGCGGGCGTCGAGGTTGAGGCCGCCGAGGTGGGCGGTGGCGAAGCGCTCGTCGAGGCGGCCGCCGAGGGTGCGCTCGACGGAGCCGGGCTGCTCGTGGATCTCCTTGAGCAGGAAGTGCTCGAAGCCGCCGGTGTCGTAGGAGTCGATCTCCCAGTCGACGGTGGACGGCTGGCGGTGGGTGGTGCGGGCGTCCTCGGTGAAGGTGCGGAAGCCGTCGGCGCGGACGACGGCGAGCTCGCCGTCCTCCAGGTGCACGACCTGGCGGGTGTAGCGGACGAGGGCGGAGACGTCGGAGGCGGCGAACATCTCCTTCTCGCCGATGCCGAGGACGATCGGGCTGCCGTTGCGGGCGACGACGATGCGGTCGGGCTGCTCGGCGTCCAGGACGGCGATGCCGTAGGTGCCGACGACCTTGCCGAGGGCGGCGCGGACGGCCTCCTCCAGCTCGACGCCCTCGGCGGCGTGCGCGGCGATGAGGTGGGAGAGCACCTCGGTGTCGGTCTCGGAGCGGAAGACGGCGCCGTCGGCGGTGAGCCGGGCGCGCAGCTCGTCGGCGTTCTCGATGATGCCGTTGTGGACGACGGCGATGCGCTCGGCGTTGTCGAAGTGCGGGTGGGCGTTCTCGTCGCTGGGGACGCCGTGGGTGGCCCAGCGGGTGTGGCCGATGCCGGTGGTGCCCTTGAAGCGGGCGGGGACGGCGGCGGCGAGGTCGGCGACCCTGCCCTTGACCTTGCGGAGCTTGATGCCGCCGGTGCGGCCGGCGACGGCGACACCGGCCGAGTCGTAGCCGCGGTACTCCAGCCGGGCGAGGCCTTCGAGCAGGAAGGGGGTCGCGTCCTTGGGGCCGATGTAGGCCACGATTCCGCACATGACGGGCTCCTCCGTGAGGTGGTGTCGGCTCAGCCGTAGACGATCCGGCGCAGCTGGCGCGCCGAGAGCTCCGGTGCCGCGACGCGGCGGGCCGGGAGCTCCTCGGCGAGCCGGGCGAAGATCCGTTCGTTGGTCAGTCCCCGCGCCTGGAGCTCACCGTGGCGGCGGCGGACGTACTCCTCGGTGGTCTCGGAGAAGTACGCCAGGACCTCCGCCACGACCCGCGCCGCCTCCCGGGGCCCGAGGGGGCTGGTCCGGGTGAGGTGGGCGACGAGGTCGTCATGAGGGTGGGGTGAGCTCGGCACGGAGGAAGACATTAGGCGGACGACGACCCGGAAGCCAAAGTTTCTGCCCGGAATCGGGCAGACATTCCGACTTTCGGCCCAGGCAACCATGCGGAACCCTTCCCTTCACCTTTTCGACACACCCTTGTCGCTCACCCGGACGCCACGTAGCGTGACCCTCTCCACACGTAGCGGAAGACCGGAGGCTTGCTGATGTGCGGCATCACCGGATGGGTCGCCTTCGACCGCGACCTCACCGCCGACCGGAACGACCAGCGCGAAACCGCCCGCAGCGTCCTCGACGCCATGACGGCCACCCAGATCTGCCGCGGTCCGGACGCGGGCGGGGTGCACCTGGAGCGCCACGCCGCGATCGGGCACCGCCGCCTCGCGGTGATCGACGTCGAGGGCGGCGTCCAGCCGATGACCGTCGAGCACGACGGCCGGCTGCTGGCCGCCCTCACTTACAGCGGCGAGGTCTACAACCACGACGAGCTCCGCGCGGAGCTGCGGGCGGCCGGCCACCGCTTCCGCACCCGCAGCGACACCGAGGTCGTGCTGCGCGCCTACCTGGAGTGGGGCGAGCACCTGGCCGAGCGCCTGAACGGCATGTTCGCCTTCGCGATCTGGGACGCCCGGCACGAGGAGCTGCTGCTGGTGCGCGACCGCATGGGCGTCAAGCCGCTGCACTACCACCCCACGGCGGACGGCGTGGTGTTCGGCTCCGAGGTGAAGTCCCTGCTCGCCCACCCGTCCGTCCGGCCGGTCGTGGACCTCGACGGGCTGCGCGAGATCCTCGCCTTCTGCCGCACCCCGGGCATCACCCCCTACCGCGGCATCTCCGAGGTCCGCCCCGGCCACGTCGTCCGCGTGCGCCGCGAGGGGATCACCGTGCGCCGCTACTGGGCGCTGGAGGCGCGCGAGCACACCCACAACCTGGACACCACCGTCGCGACCGTCCGCGCCCTGCTCGACGACATCGTGCACCGCCAGCTCGACTCCGACGTACCGCTGTGCTCCCTGCTGTCCGGCGGCCTGGACTCCAGCGCCGTCACCGCCCTGGCGGCGGGCGTACTGAGCCGGGGCGGCGCCGGCCCGATCCGCTCCTTCTCCGTCGACTTCGCCGGCCAGAGCGAGAACTTCCACGCCGACGCGATCCGGTCCACGCCGGACGGCCCGTACGCCCGCATGCTGGCCGAGCACGTCGGCGCCGACCACAACGTCATAGAACTGGACGCCGCCGACCTCACCGACCCCGCCCAGCGCGCCACCGTCCTGCGCGCCCGGGACCTGCCCGGCGGCTTCGCCGACATGGACGTCTCGCTCCTGCTGCTCTTCCGCGGCGTGCGCCGGCAGTCCACCGTCGCCCTGTCCGGCGAGTCCGCCGACGAGCTCTTCGGCGGCTACCCCTGGTTCCACGACCCCGACGCGATAGCCGCCGACGACTTCCCGTGGGTGCCCTACATCGAGCGCGGCCTCGCCGGCCCGGGCGCCGGCATGCGCGAGCAACTGCTCGACGCCGACCTCCTGCGCAAGCTCGACCTGGCCGGCTACCGCCGCGCCCGCTACCGCGAGGCGCTCGCCGAGGTGCCGCACCTTCCCGGCGCGAGCCCGCTGGAACGCCGGATGCGCGAGGTCTCCTACCTCAACCTGACCCGCTTCGTGTGCCTGCTCCTCGACCGCAAGGACCGGATGAGCATGGCCAACGGGCTGGAGGTCCGGGTGCCGTTCTGCGACCACCGGCTCGTCCAGTACGTCTTCAACACGCCGTGGGCGATGAAGAGCTTCGACGGCCGGGAGAAGAGCCTCCTGCGCGCCGCCGTCCGGGACGTGCTGCCGGACGAGATCGCCGACCGGGTGAAGAGCCCGTACCCCGTCACGGCCGACCCGCGCTACCCGGCGCTGCTGCTCGCCGAACTCGCCGAACTCGCCGCCGAGGGCAAGTCCCCGGTGCTCGGCCTGCTCGACCGCCGGCGGCTGAACGACGCGCTCGCCCCCGGGACCGACCCGCAGTCGGTGCGGCTCGGCGTCGACCTCGCGCTGGACCTCGCCACCTGGCTGACGGAGTACCAGGTGTCGCTGGAGATCTGAGCGTTCCCTCCCCCGCGCGGCGCAGCGGAGCCCCCGGGCCGGCTGCGCCGTCGGGGCGGGCCCCGGCGGCCCCACGGGACCGTCCCGCGCGGGGCGGGGACCGGACGGTGCGGTAGCGTCGCCGACACTCCCGGATGGCGGGCGAAAACGCGGACTGCGGCCGCTTCGCGCGTCAGGATGGGAGCGAACCGTCCGCACTCGATCCGCCGGGGGATCCCGTCATGCAACCGCGAGCGTTCGCGATTCTCACCGCCCTGCTGCTCGGCGTCCTCGGCCTGGGCTCGGTGGCCGTCACCGACTGGTCGCCGGCGAGGGCGAACGCGGCGACCGCCCAGGTCGCCGCCACCGCCGCCTCGCCCGACGGCACCCCCGCCGCGAGCGCCACCCCGACCGGCGACCCGGCGGTCTGGACCCGCTCGACGCTGCGCAACAAGATGATGGCCGAGATGGACGCCACCGACCCCGGCGTCGCCCTCGCCGACCTCGACAAGATCACCAAGGAGAAGCCGTACACCGTGCGCTTCTGCCACCCGATCGCGCACGAGCTCGGGCACGCGGCCGTCAAGCGGTTCAACGCCGACTTCCAGAAGGTCATCTCCTTCCCGCACGAGACCTGCGCGGCCGGCTACCTGCACGGCGCCGTCGAGGAGATGCTGAACGCCTCCACCCAGCCCGAGGTGGACCTGCTCAAGCTGTGCGCTCCCAAGAACAGCGGCCCGTGCATCCACGGCGTCGGCCACGGCACGATGTTCGTCGCCAAGCAGGACGTGGCCAAGGCCCGCGACCTGTGCAACAAGTTCACCACCGACCAGAACCGGATCCGCTGCTCCGAGGGCCTGTTCATGCAGCTCTTCGGCCCGGACGAGGAGGACGAGCAGGCCAAGGCCAACCTGCCCGCCGACAAGCTCGCCCAGGACCCGCTCTACCCGTGCAAGGACCAGCCGTCGCTGTTTCAGTCCGCGTGCTACTTCTACGCGCCGACCTTCTACCTCTCCTCGCACGACTACCCGAACCACCCCGAGGTGTACGCCGACGCCCTCAAGTGGTGCCTCAACGGCAAGGCGAGCGGCGGGGCCGTCGACTGCAGCCGGGGCGTCGGCTCGCGGACGATGAAGTACAACCTCGACCGCGAGGACTGGGCCGCCCAGCAGTGCGCGACGGCCGCCGACGGCTGGCAGCGCAAGGCCTGCGCGGAGGGCCTGGTCAGCTACTACACGGTGAACTACACCGACGGCGGCGCGGCCGGACGGCTCTGCGCCAAGATCACCAACAAGGAGATGCAGGGCTACTGCCGCTCCGCGAGCGGGCTCTCCGCCTCGCTGGACTGAGCCCGCCGTCCCGGTCGACGGGCCCGCGCCGCACGGCGCGGGCCCTTTCCGTACCATCGGCTGATCACCCGGTGCGCCGAGGACGCCGCGCCCCCTCCGCACCGCTGGAGCACGCCGCATGGCAACCGACGACTTCCGCACCGCCGCCCACGCCACCGCCGACCTCGTCTCCGACCACCTCGCCGAGCTGCCCGGCCGCCCCGTCTGGCAGCCCATGGACGACGCGGCCCGCAGCGCCCTCCTCGACGCCCCGCTGCCCGCCGACGGCCGCCCGCTCGCCGAGCTCGTCGAGGCCATCGGCCGGGACGTCCTACCCCACCCCATGGGCAACGGCAGCCCGCGCTTCTTCGGCTGGGTCAACTCCGCCCCCGCCGCCGCCGGCGTCCTCGCCACCCTCGCCGCCTCCGCCATGAACCCCAGCTCCGCCGGGGGCGACCACGCCGACGTCCACCTGGAGCGCGCCGTCGTCCGCTGGATCGCCGAACTCGTCGGCTTCCCGCACCCGGCCGGCGGCGGCCTGCTCACCTCCGGCACCTCGATGGCCACGATCGTCTGCCTCGCCGCCGCCCGGAACCGCGCCGCCCGGCGGGCCGGATGGGACGTCCGCGAGGACGGCCTCGCCGGAATGCCCCCGCTGGTCGGCTACGTCACCGGCGAGACGCACTCCTGCGTCCGCAAGGCCGCCGAGCTCCTCGGCCTCGGCAGCAGGCACCTGCGCACCGTCGCCACCGGCCCGGACGGCCGCCTCGACGCCGCCGACCTGCGCGCCGCGATCGAGCGCGACCGCGCCGCCGGGCTGCTGCCCTTCCTCGTCGTCGCCTCGGCCGGCACCGTCGGCACCGGCGCCGTCGACGCCTTCGGCCCGATCGCCGACCTGTGCGCCGAGCAGGAGCTGTGGCTGCACGTCGACGGCGCGTACGGCGCCTTCGGCGTCCTCGACCCCGCCATCGCCCACCGCTACGCCGGACTGGAGCGCGCCGACTCGCTCGCCCTCGACCCGCACAAGTGGCTCGGCGTGCCGGTCGACTGCGGCTGCGCGCTGGTCCGCGACACCGACGAGCTGCGCGGCACCTTCAGCCTCGTCCCGTCCTACCTGCGCGACGAGGCCGCGGGCGAGCTCGGCTGGTTCTCCGAGTACGGCACCGAGCAGACCCGCCCGTTCCGCGCGCTCAAGGTGTGGGCGACCATCGCCCACAAGGGCCGCGCGGGCCTCTCCCGCGACATCGCGCGGTGCACCGCGCTCGCCCGCCGGCTCGGCGAACTGGTCGAGGCCCACGACGAGTTCGAGCTGCTGGCCGAGGTGCAGACCTCGATCGTCGCCTTCCGCCACCGCCCCGCCGGGCTGGCCGGCGCCGACCTCGACGCGCTCAACCGCGAGCTGCCCGTCGCCGTGCAGCGCCGCGGCAAGGTCTTCGTCACCGGCGCCCGCCTGGACGGGACGGAGATGCTGCGCGCCTGCCTCCTGAACGCCGACACGACGGAGGCGGACCTGGAACTCCTCCTCGCCGAGGTGGCGACGGCCGCGGCGGACCTCCGGAAGTAACGCCCGGGCCGATACCTTAACCCGCAGGTCACGGGAGGTTCGTGGACGGGAAACACCACACGGGGACAGTGGTGCCATGGAGCACACGGAGCACACCACGACAGCCGTCCACACCTCCGCAACGCCCACCCCCTCCCGCACCCGGACCCGCACCCACCGCTGGCGCCGCGACACCGTCGAGCTCGCCGCCGTCTTCGTCTCCGTCACGGCGGCCGACCTCGTCGCCAAGGTCGTCGTGAAGGGCCACGACGGTCCGGTGCTGCTCGCCGCCTCGGCGGTGGCCCTGCTGGCCACGACGCTGTTCCACACGTGGTGGTCCCACCGGCAGCACCTGCACGGCCCGCCGCCGCCCGCCGCCACCGAGATCGCCCCGACCGCCCTCTGGCGGGTCCGCGCCACCGTCGAGGACTCCCCCGCCGGCCTGGCCCGCGTGTGCACCGCGTTCGCCGAACAGCAGGTCATGATCGTCTCGATGCAGTCGCACCCGCTCCCCCGCGGCGCCGTCGACGAGTTCTTCCTCCGCGCCCCGCACGCCCTCTCCGGCACCGACCTGGCCGCCCTCGTGACCACCGGCGGCCACGACCTCCTGGACGCACCGACCCGCATCGTGTGAGCGGAAGCCGGAGAGGGCCCGCGGGGCCCCGGGCTCAGCCGTTGTCGGGCTGGACCACGCAGACGGCGTTGCCGAGCATCGAGCCGAAGCCGCCGAGGAGGGAGCCGGTCACGGACTTGCAGGCAGCAGCCTCCTGCGGGGTCTTGGGGCCGTGGTTGCTGCTGTCGGCGGCGGCGGGCTGGGCGAGGGCGAGCAGCAGGGCGCAGCCGGCCATGGCGAACACGGTCTTCTTCAACGACATGGAGAAGCCCCTTCGGGGTCGAGGTGGGTTCGGCGGGGAGCCGAGCCATCCCTATCCGAAGGGGCTTCCTCGCTCACGGATCCTGGGCCATCCGTGAGCGTGTCCGCGTCAGTGCCCACGCGCCATCCGCTCCAGCGCCCGGATCGCGGCGGCCAGTTCGACCACGCCGTGCTCCTTGAGGACGCCGTAGTGGTCGGCGGTCAGGTCGACCACGGTGGGCGGGGCGGCGCAGTAGCCGGAGCTGCCCTCGATGAAGGAGTAGTCGTCGCCGGTGGCCTTGAAAATCGTCACCGGGACGTCCAGCCGGCGCTCGGCGAGCTCGCGGAAGCTGTACTCGAACTCGTAGGTCTCGCCGACGATCCGGACGATCCGGCGGACCACCTCCTCCTCCAGGGTGGGGAGCAGCCGGCGGATCGAGGTGACGAAGGTGTCCTCGTCGGCGGTCTCGGTCAGGCAGCGCTCCAGCTCCGGACCGCTGATCCGGCCGGTGAACACCCCGAACAGGATGGTCACGTAGGCCGGGTTGGCGTACGAGGCCTCGCGGCCCCACGTGCGGCCGTCGGCCCGGCGCACCTCCGGGTTGCCGGGGCAGATCAGCAGCAGGTTCTCGACCCGCCGGCCGGCCTGTTCCAGCTGCCAGGCGGCCTCGAAGGCGACCCGGGCGCCGAAGGAGAAGCCCCACAGCGTGTACGGGCCCTCGGGCTGCACGCGGCGCAGTTCGGCGACGTCGGCGGCGGCCATCTCGCGGATGGTCGGGTACGGCGTCTCGCCCGCGTTGATGCCGTGCGCCTGGATGCCGTAGAAGGCGCGTCCGTCGCTCGCCTCGCGGCCGAGCAGGCGCAGGTTCATCGGGTAGCCGCCGAGGCCGGGCCAGCAGAACACCGGTCGCTCGGGGGTGCCGGGGTGCAGCGGGACGAGCCGTGAGGAGGCCGCGGAGCCGGCGCCGGCCGACGCGTCCGCGATGCGGGCGGCGAGGTCGGCGAGCTTCGGGCACTCGAAGACGACCTGGAGCGGCAGGGCGGTGCCGAACGCGCGGTTGATGCGGTTGACCAGGGCGACGGCGATCAGCGAGTTGCCGCCGGCGGCGAAGAACTCGTCGGCCGTCGAGACCGTGGCGAGGTCCTCGTACCTGAGTGCCTCTCCCCAGGCCTCGGCGAGCCACCGCTCCTGCGGGGTGGCGGGGGCGACGTACTCGCCGCGGACGTCGGCGTCGCGGACGGTGTCCGAGGCGGCGAGCGCCTTGAGGTCGACCTTGCCGTTGGCGGTCAGCGGCAGGGCGTCCAGCACGAGGACGCGGTTGGGGAGCATGTAGTCGGGCAGCAGGTTGGCGAGTTCGTCCTTGATGATCTCGGCCGGTCCCTTCATGTGGACGGTGTCCTCGTGCATGCCCTCGCTGCGGACCTGCTCCTCGCTCACCTTGCCGCCGAGGAAGAAGTACGACGGGCCGGTGGGGATCCCCGCGGCGCCGAGGATCTCGTCGAAGCGGCGCGAAGCGGGCAGCGGGTGGCCGGACTTGGAGCTGTAGCCGGAGGACATGAAGCCGAAGGACAGGCCGTTGCGCTGGAGGTGGTGCAGCTTGGTGCCCAGGGCGACGTACTGCAGCCACTCCTCGCCGGCCCGGCTGACGGCGGTGATGCCGAAGGCCGAGCGGGCGTAGACGGCCTGGTTGATCGCGATGACGTGGCGGGACTGCACGACGTCGTCCGAGACGCGGGTCAGCTCGCCGCCGGCGTGGCGGTACAGGCCGGCCGGCAGGCCCTCGACGCGGTCCTCGTGGGCCTGGACGTACACCTCGGTCGGGTCGGCCTGCGGCGTGCCGTCGCCGCGGACGACGGCGAAGCTGCCCAGGTAGTGGTCCTCGTCGGCGACGTCCAGCCGGTCCTTGACCGCCGGGTGGAAGCCGAGCGGGCGGACGTCCAGACCGTACTCGGGCAGCACCTCCTCGAAGACGCCCAGCATGTGGCCGGTCTCGAACTCCAGCACCTCGCGGATGTTGTTGGTGTAGACGGGGGCGATGGCGCCGGTCTTGCCGGAGAAGTGCAGCGTCAGATAGGGGTCCTGGCGCTCCTCGGCGTCGCCGACGCGTATGAGGCTGTGCTCGACGGGGTGGTAGTAGTACAGGCCGGCCCCGAGCCCGTCGAGACCGCCGGTCTCCAGGTAGAGCTGGGTCGCGTACAGCGCGCCGGGCGAGGCGTAGGCGTACTTGGGCAGCAGCCGCTCCTCGCTGTGGAACTGGCCGAACCAGCGCAGGACGCGGCCGAGTTCGGGCAGGCTCAGCAGCTCCAGGCCGCGCCCGAAGGCACCCGCGGGGCGCGGGGCGAGCAGCGCGGCGAGGTCGTCGCGGGTCACCCGGCCGCCCTCGTAGAAGCGGTAGGTCTTGCGGGCGAAGACCTCCCGGCGCTGCGCCGCGGTCCCACGGCGGCCGGGCAGGTCGACGTGCGGGCGGCCGGCGAGCTGCCCGAGGTCGCGCAGGCCGGGGTCGGAGAGCTGGGCCTTGACCTGGAGGCGTCCGGCCTTGGACTGGTGGTGGCGGCCGTGGTTGCCCTGGTCCATCAGGGCCGCCTCACGCGGGTTCAGCTCGACGCAGGCGATCAGGTTCTGATGGCCGGTGCGCTCGTCGGAGGTGACGATCGCGGCCGAGCGGCGGACCCAGGTGTGCTCCTCGATCGCGCGGGCGATCTCGTCCAGCTCGACCCGGTAGCCGCGCAGCTTGACCTGGTTGTCGACGCGGCCGGCGAACTGGAGGGTGCCGTCCGGGTTCCAGTGCGCGAGGTCGCCGGTGCGGTAGAGCCGCTCGTGCGGGGTGAACGGGCAGGCGACGAAGCGCTCGGCGGTCAGCTCGGGGCGGTGCAGGTAGCCGCGGGCCAGCTGGACGCCGCCGATGTACAGCTCGCCGGTCTCCCCCTCGCCGACCGGGACCAGGTCGGCGTCGAGGACGTGGCACCGGGTGCCGTCGACCGGCCGGCCGATCGGCACCGCCCCGGTGCCTTCGCCGAGCGCGGCCGGGTCGACGACGTGCGCGGTCGCGTTGATCGTGCACTCGGTCGGCCCGTACAGGTTGACCAGGGTCGCCCACGGCAGGGCGGTCGTGAGGTCGCGGGCGAGGCGCAGCGAGAGCGCCTCGCCGCCGGAGAAGATCCCGGTCAGGCTGCGGCTGTCGGCGAAGCCGTCGGTGTCGAGCAGCGCCTGGAGCAGGGTCGGCACGCACTGCAGCGCGGTCACCCCGTGGCGGCGGACGGCGGCGACGAGCGCCTCCGGGTCGCGGTAGAGGCCGGGCGCGCCGGCGACCACGCGGGCGCCGACGGCCGGGGCGAGGATCTCCCACTGGGCGGCGTCGAAGCTCATCGGCGTCTTCTGCAGCACGGTGACGTCCTGGCCGAGGTGGCCGGCGCCGTGCATCCAGCGCAGCTGGGAGACGACGGAGCCGTGCTCGATCACGACGCCCTTGGGGCGGCCGGTGCTGCCGGAGGTGTAGATGACGTAGGCCAGGGACTCCGGGGCCGGGTGAGCGCCGTCGTCGGGACGGACGGCCGAGGCGTCCGCGAGCGTGACGACCTCGGTGCCGGCCGGCGCCAGCGCGGCCAGCCGCTCGCGCAGGTGCTCCTGGGTGACGACGATCCGGGTGCGGCTGTCCTCGATCATGTAGCGCAGCCGGTCCTCGGGGTACTCGGGCGACAGCGGCAGGTAGCCGGCCCCGGCGTACAGGACGCCCCAGGCCCCGGTGACCAGCTCGGCCGACGGCTCGGTGAACAGGCCGACGGGGGTGTCGGCCCCGGCGCCCAGCCGGCGCAGGAGGCCGGCCAGGCGGCGGGCGTCCTCGCGCAGCTCCGGGAAGGTGAGGTCGCGGCCCTCGCCGACGACGGCCACCGAGGCGGGCCGGGTGCGCGCCTGGTGGTCGAGCAGGCCGGTGAGCGCGGTGGCGGCGGGGGCGCGCCGGGCGTGCGGCACGGCGGTGGTCGCGGTGGCGGGGACGGACGGGGTGGTACGCATGAGAGAGCCTTCGTTCGTGGACTGACACGCCCCGGCGCCCTGTGTTCGTCAGGAGCGCCGGACATGTCCACCACCGTCGGCCGCCCGTTGTCCCGGCCACATGAGGCACCGGTCTGGACCTCTGCCGGCTCCGTCCCGGCCCGACGGGACCTTCCGCCGGATCCGTCCCGGCCCGACAGCGCCTTCCACCGGATCCGTCCCGGCCCGACAGCGCCTTCCACCCGGATCCGTCCCGGCCCGGTCACGGGCACGTCCCGGGTCCGTCCCGGACACTCGTGCGTTCACGATCGCGTAACCGCGCCGAAGCGCGGTGTCGGTAGCGTCGCCTCCATGACGGCATCGCACACGCGCTTCGAACGGCTCTGGACCCGGTCTTTCGGCAGGTCCGACCGGAGGTGCGCGGTGCCCGAGGGGCCCGGTGGCCGGGTGGCGCTCCTCGACGCCCCGCTCCGGGCCGCCCGGACGCACCCGGCGAAGGGCCGGCTGCACGCCCTCGTCGCGGAGGAGCCGCTCCCCGCCCGGCTGTCCCTGGCGGACGGGACCGCGCTGATCGTCCGCGCGGCCGGTCCGGCCGACAAGGCCGGGGCCCGGGCGATGCACCAGCGCTGCTCCCCCGCCTCGCTGCGACTGCGCTACCACGGGCCGGTCCGCGACTCCGACCGCCACCTGGACCACCTGCTGGACGGGCGGCACGGGCGCAGCCTCGCCGTGACGGCCGGGGACGGGCGGATCGTCGCCCTCGGGCACCTGATGTGGGACGACGGGGAGGCCGAGCTGGCCGTCCTGGTGGAGGACGGCTGGCAGCGGCGCGGGCTCGGACTGGCCCTGCTGCGCCGGCTGGCCGCGTTGGCCCGGGCCGCCGGGATCGGCACCGTGTACGCGGTGACCCACGCCTCGAACACGGGCCTGATCACGGCGATGCGCCGGCTGGCCGTGCCGCTGGACTTCCGCGCCGAGGACGGCACCCTCGTGATCACCGCCGCCCTGGCGGGCGCGGAGCCGGCGCCGCACCGTCCGGCCTGCTGATCATTTCTTCACCACATTCTCACCGGGAACCGTCCGGCCCTCCGGCGGCGTCCTCCTTCCCGCGGGAGCTCCGTCCGTACACCGCCCTTCCTGACGGCACGTCAGGCCGCCCGGGGCGGGCCCCGGGGGGCGCGTCGCAGCAGGCGGCGCGGGGTCCGGATCGTGGGGCCGGGTGACGGAGTCGGTAGGCTGGCCCCGTCCCCGCCGCCCGACGGCCCGTTAACCGGCCCCCGGGCGGTGCCGCAGCAAGGAGGAACCACTGAGCATGGCAGGCACCGAATCGGAGCCCACAGGCGCGCGCGACGCCTCCCTGCCGGCCCGCGCCAAGATCGCGGTCACCGCCGGCAAGGTCGCGGCCGCCGTGTCGCGCAAGGCCGGTCGCGGCAGCGGCTCGGTGATCGGCGGCAAGGTCGCCCTCAGGCTCGACCCCGACCTCCTCGCCACCCTCGCCGACCACCTCGACGTCGTGCTGGTCAGCGCCACCAACGGCAAGACCACGACCACCCGCCTGATCGCCGAGGCGCTGCGCGCCGCCGGCCCGGTGGTCTCCAACGCCCTCGGCGCCAACATGCCGGCCGGCATCACCTCCGCCCTGGCCGGCGGCTCGGACGCCCGCTTCGGCGTGATCGAGGTCGACGAGAAGTACCTGGCCGGGGTCGCCCGCGACACCCGCCCCAAGGCGATCGCCCTGCTCAACCTCTCCCGCGACCAGCTCGACCGCGCCGCCGAGACCCGGATGATGGCCGAGAAGTGGCGCGAGGGCCTCCAGGACACCGAGGCCGTGGTCATCGCCAACGCCGACGACCCGCTGGTGACCTGGGCCGCCTCCTCCTGCAAGAAGGTGGTCTGGGTGGCCGCCGGACAGGCCTGGAAGGAGGACGCCTGGTCCTGCCCCGCGTGCGGCGGCGTCATGCAGCGCCCCGGCGACGACTGGTTCTGCCAGGAGTGCGGCTTCCGGCGCCCCAACCCGCACTGGGCGCTCCAGGGCACCCACGTCATCGACCCGCAGCGCGGCGCCTGGCCGATCCAGCTCCAGCTGCCCGGCCGGGCCAACCTGGCCAACGCCACCAGCTCGGCCGCCGTCGCCGCCGTGTTCGGCGTCTCCCCGCAGGTCGCGCTGGAGCGGATGCGCTCGGTGACGGCCGTCGCCGGCCGCTACGACGTCGTCCAGTACCAGGGCCGCGACATCCGGCTGTTGCTCGCGAAGAACCCGGCCGGCTGGCTGGAGACCTTCTCGCTGATCGACGGCCCGCCCGCCCCGGTCATCCTCTCCGTCAACGCCCTCGACGCCGACGGCACCGACACCTCCTGGCTGTGGGACGTCGACTACGAGCGCCTCGCCGGGCACCCGGTCTTCGTGATGGGCCAGCGCAAGCTGGACCTGGCCGTCCGCCTGGAGGTCGCCGGACTGCAGTTCCACGTGGTGGACACGCTGGAGCAGGCCGTCCGGATGGCCCCGCCCGGCCGGATCGAGGCCATCGCCAACTACACCGCCTTCCAGCAGCTGCGGAAGGTCGTGGCCGGCTGATGCCGCGCCCCCACGCCCCTCTTTTCGTGACGGAAGGCCTTCGAGGATGAGTGAGAGCAGCCTGCGCGTGGTCTGGGTCTACCCGGACCTGCTCAGCACCTACGGCGACCGCGGCAACGCCCTGGTCGTGGAGCGCCGGGCCCGCCAGCGCCATCTCAACGTGACCCGGATCGACGTCCGCTCCGACCAGGCGGTCCCCACCAGCGGGGACATCTACCTGATCGGCGGCGGCGAGGACCGGCCGCAGCGCCTGGCCGCCGAGCGGCTGCGGGCCGACAGCGGCCTGGTGCGGGCCGCCGAGAACGGCGCGATCATCTTCGGCGTCTGCGCCGGCTTCCAGATCATGGGCCACGAGTTCGTCAACGACCTCGGCGAGCGCGAGCCGGGCCTCGGCCTGCTCGACGTCTGGACCACCCGCGGCGAGGGCGCCCGGTGCGTCGGCGACGTGCTCGCCGACGTCGACCCGCGGCTCGGCCTGCCGCAGCTGACCGGCTTCGAGAACCACCAGGGCGTCACCCACCTCGGCCAGGGCGTCCAGCCCTTCGCCAACGTCGCCGTCGGCCGGGGCAACGGCACCGGCGACGGCACCGAGGGCGCCTGGCGCGACACCGTCTTCGGCACCTACCTGCACGGCCCGGTGCTGGCCCGCAACCCCGCGGTCGCGGACATGCTGATCAAGCTGGCGCTGGACGTCAACGCCCTGCCGCCGGCCGACACCACCTGGTACGACGCGCTGCGCGCCGAACGCATCGCCGCCACGACGCGCCCCCAGTAAGGGCTTGTCTTCGGACTCCCGTCTGCCTGGCGACGCCTGGGCACGCGCCTCGCGGGCGGACGACGGGAGTCCGAAGACAAGCCCAGTACACCCGTACGCCCCAGCCGGGTGCCCGCCATGCGGTCACCCGGTCCACGGGCGGCCCGGAACGTACGACAATGGGGGCTGCCGGCTGCACACCCTCCTCGGCAGCAGGCTGCACTTCCACGCGGGGGCGCCGACGGCGCCGCTCCCGCGTCGGCTCCTGCCCGGCCGGACCAGGGGTCGTATGCTCGACACCACGGCCTTTTTCGGGCGTTCTGCCCGATTCGGCCGATCCTTCACCCCACGGTCAGCTCCCCGCCACCCCGGCGTGGGAACGCACCGCTACGGTGACGGCTCGTCGTCCCAGCCTGTAGTCCGGCCGTTCCTCGGTTCTGCTCGGGAGTTGCAAAGCTAATGCGTATCGGAGTGCTGACCAGCGGCGGTGACTGCCCCGGCCTGAACGCGGTGATCCGCTCCGTGGTCCACCGGGGGGTGGTCGACCACGGCGACGAGATCATCGGGTTCGAGGACGGGTGGCGCGGCTTCCTGGAGGGCCACCACCGCCCCCTCACCCTGGACTCGGTGAGCGGCATCCTCGCCCAGGGCGGCACGATCCTCGGTTCGTCGCGGGTGCAACCCAGCCACCTGCGCGACGGCGTCGAGCGCGCCAAGAAGTACTGCTCGGACCTCGGCCTGGACGCCGTCATCCCGATCGGCGGCGAGGGCACCCTCAAGGCCGCCAAGCTGATGAGCGACGCGGGCCTGCCGATCGTCGGCGTGCCGAAGACCATCGACAACGACATCGCCGCCACCGACGTGACCTTCGGCTTCGACACCGCCGTCTCGGTCGCCACCGAGGCGCTGGACCGGCTGAAGACCACCGCCGAGTCGCACCAGCGGGTCATGGTCGTCGAGGTCATGGGCCGGCACACCGGCTGGATCGCCCTCAACGCGGGCATGGCGGCGGGCGCGCACGCGATCGTCGTCCCCGAGCGGCCGTTCCACATCGAGCAGCTGACCGCCGTCGTCCGCGAACGCTTCGACCGGCAGAAGAAGTTCGCCATCGTGGTCTGCGCCGAGGGCGCCAAGCCCGAGCCCGGCACCATGCACTGGGAGGAGGGCGTCAAGGACATCTACGGCCACGAGCGGTTCACCGGCATCGCGACCCAGCTCTCCCGCGAGCTGGAGCACCGGCTCGGCAAGGAGGCCCGTCCGGTGATCCTCGGCCACACCCAGCGCGGCGGCACCCCGACCGCCTACGACCGGGTGCTCGCCACCCGCTTCGGCTGGCACGCCGTCGAGGCCGTCCACAAGGGCGCGTTCGGGCACATCACGGCGCTGCAGGGCACCAACATCAACCTGGTGCCGCTCGCCGAGGCGGTCGCCGAGCTGAAGACCGTCCCGCAGGAGCGCTACCTGGAGGCCGAGACGGTCCTCTGACCTTGCCCTCCCGCTGCGGAGCCCCCGGGGCGCGAGGGGCCCCGCGCCGCCCCCCCGCGCGGGGCAATTAACAAAACCCAACCCACCGAAGAAAAGAATAAAACCATTAGGCTCAATGGAG
>NZ_JBHWGD010000023.1:0-7731 GCF_042733235.1 Kitasatospora sp. NPDC059722 | reverse complement strand
GGCGCCCCCGCCGCCCCCCCCCCCGCGCCCCCCCCCCCCCCCGCGCCCCCCCGGCCCCCCCCCCCCCCCCCCCCCCCCCCGCCCCCCCGGGGGGCCCCCCCCCCGGGGGGCTCCCGCGCGTCCGGAGGACGCTCCGGCGGTGGCCCGGGTTGGCGTCCCCCGCCCGTGACCCCGGAGGTAGCCGGGCCCCCGCCCCCGGCTGCCGTTGCCGGTGGCGGGGGCGAGGGCCCGGGCGATGTGGCGGGTTACGGGAGCTTCCACTGCTGGTTGGTGCCCCCGTTGCAGTCCCAGATCGCCAGCCGGGTGCCGTTGGCGGTGGCGAGGGCGGGGTCGTCGAGGCAGCGGCCGGACTGGGTGCTCTTGAGGGTGCCGTCCGGCTGGGGCGTCCACTGCTGGTTGGCGCCCGCGTTGCAGTCCCAGAGCTCGACCGGGGTTCCGTTGACGGTGGCGGCGCCGGTCACGTCGAGGCACTTGCCGCCGTGGATGAGGGTGCCGTTGGACCAGGTCCACACCTGGGAGCCGCCGCCATTGCAGTCCCAGAGCTGGACGGCGGTGCCGTTGGCGCTGGAATCGCCGTTGTCGTCGACGCACTTTCCGGGCAGCGCGGAGGTGATCGGGCCGGTGTGGGTCGTCGGGGTACCCGGGGTGAGGGCGAAGTTGCCGAACTGGTCGGTCCGGTAGCCGGTCACCCCGAGGCCCGCCTGGCCGTTGGTGAAGCTGCCGTCGGTCGCGCTGCCCACCGTGACGCCGTCGACGGCGGCGGTGAGGGTGGTGTCCTGCATCGAGAGCGCGACGGTGTGCCAGCTGCCGGTGCCGGGGGCGGTGGTGGTGCCGCTCGCGAGGGTGGTGAAGTTCCAGCTGGTGTCGCTCTTGTCGATGGACCAGGCGCCGGTGTCGCTCACGCGCAGGTGGTAGGCGTTCAGGCCGTTGTTGTTGCGGCCCTGCTGGTTGACCCGGCCCAGGAGTTCGACGGTGCTCGACTGCTCGAAGAGGGTGTCGGCGGTGACCGTGTAGTTGGCCCAGCTGCCGTCGCCCATCATCGTGTACGGGGCGTCGTACGGCTCGTCGGTCCAGCGGATCGGCGTCGCCGGGGCCATCTGGCGCAGGCAGGTGCCGGTGCGGCCGCCGCCGCACGGGACGGTCCGGAAGGCGCCGTTCATGTCCGTGAAGTACCTGGGCGAGGTGGTCGTGGCGGGCGTCTCGAAGTCGTCCGCGTACGGCAGTCCGAGCGCGGCGGGGGCCGGCGGGGTGGCGGCGCCCTTGCCCTGGCCGGTCGTGGTGGTGACGGTGTAGACGTGGCCGGGCCGCAGGGTCAGCGCGAACGAGCCGCCCTGCGGCGTGACGTCCTGGGTGTGGACGAACCAGTCCGCCGGGTCGGCCGAGCCGAGGTCGGTGGACCACACGTGCACGGTGCCGGTGGACAGGCCGCCGGTGACGGTGAAGTTCGCGGTCTGGGCGGCGGTGGCGTCGGCGGTCTCGATGACGGTGCTGTAGTCGGTGGTGTTCGGTGACTTCAGCGTCACGTAGCTGCCGTTGGCGCGCGCGCCGCCGAGGTACCCGCCCGCCGAGTCGATGTAGCGCCAGCCGGGCTGGACGAACTGGGCGGTGTGCGCGGTGACCCACGTGGTCCTGCCGATCGTGTAGCTGCCGGACCAGGGCTGGTCGGCGATCGACATGCCGGCGGTGGAGAAGAACAGGTTCGGGTAGAGCGCGGCGATGACCGGCCAGTTGATGAACGAGGTCATCCGGCCGTCGAGGTAGCCGCGGTTGATCGCGCGCGCGACCGCGGGGGCACCGTCGTTGGCGTCCTCGGAGCCGTTCTCGCTCGCCCACAGCGGCTTGCCGAGCGCCCGGGCGTTCGCGGTGCTGGGGCAGTTGGTGAAGGAGCCGAGGTAGCCGCAGGGGTAGTGCACGCCGACGACGTCGACGGCGTTCCTGAAGGCCTGGTCGGTGGCCATGGCGTCGGCCACGGCCCAGGAGTCGTCGGCGGCGACGACCTTGGTGGCGCCGTAACCGTGGGAGACCAGCGCGCTCTTGAGGTTCTCGTACCAGGCCGCGTTGAAGCCGCGCTCGTTCCAGCCGCCGAGGTAGGAGACGGCCAGGTGGTGCCGGTCCGCGCAGCCCATCCAGGACATCAGGTAGTCGATGGTGTCCCGGGACCAGAAGTTGCCCCCGCTGCCGGTGTCGCCGATCCAGCCGGGGGCGCCCCAGGACAGGCCGTAGAACGTGATGCCGGGGTTGCGGGCGAGGGCCTGCTCGGCGAGCCACCACTCGTAGCCCTGGTCGCAGTCGACGGTGCCCCTGGTGTGCTCGATGCTGGGCTCGGCGCCGTCGGTGGAGTTGGTGTCGCCGCCGATCTCCAGCTTCAGCACCTGGAGCGAGGCGCCGTAGCCGGGCTTGAACAGGTAGTCGAGCACCTGGCTGCGCTGCGGCTCCGGATAGTCGGCCAGCAGGCGCGAGTTGCCGCCGCCGCCGGAGATGGCCCCGATCCCGTCGAAGGTGAGGCCGGGCCGGGTGCCGTCGACGGTGACGGCGGTCTGGACCGGCGTGGCGGCGTGGACGGCGGAGGGTGTGGCCAGGCTGCCGAGCGCGCCCAGCAACAGCGCCAGGGCGCCGAGGGCGGTGCGGAGTTTCGAGGGTTGGTAGCTGCGACCCATGGGCGTCTCCTGAGACGGATTGGCGAGGGGATGACCGGGCAGGAGCGTAGACCCAACTTCCAACACCAATCAACAATCTGACACCACATCAAACATCGGATTCCTGCCGAACCCTGGCCAGCCATGTCCGATCGCGGTGATTTCTGAGCGATTGTGTTGCCACTCCCCGACGTCACGGCCCTCATCAAAACCTCAGCATCGTGGCGGGAGACTGTCCGGGCGTGGCGCGCGACCCTTCCCCCGGTGGTCGCGCGCCATTCCTACGACCCCGCGTGTCCTCCGCGCCCCGCCGAGAGAGCCCCAGATGCCCGAGCACCAGGCCGACACCCTCCCGACCGCCGCCTTCCAGCCCCTGACCGCCGACGACCCCGCCACGGTCGGCGGCTACCGGCTGTTCGCACGGCTGGGGTCCGGCGGGATGGGCCGGGTGTACCTCTCGTACACGCGCGGCGGCCGGCCGGTGGCCCTCAAGGTGGTCCGGCCCGAGCTCGCGGAGGACCCCGAGTTCCGGGAGCGCTTCGCCCAGGAGGTCGCCAGCGCGCGCCTGATCCACGGCTTCTACACCGCCCAGGTCGTCGACGCCGGGGTGGACGCCGCCGTGCCCTGGCTCGCCACCACCTACGTCCCCGGCCCCTCGCTCCACCAGGTGGTCCGGCGCGCCGGGCCGCTCGCCGAGCAGACCGTCCTGCTCCTCGTCGCCGGCATCGCCGAAGCCCTCCAGGCGATCCACGCGGCCGGCGTCGTCCACCGCGACCTCAAGCCGGGCAACGTCCTCCTCGCCGCCGACGGCCCGCGCGTGATCGACTTCGGCATCGCCCGCGCCGTCGACGCCGCCGCCCTCACCAGCACCGGACTGCGCATCGGCTCCGCCGGCTTCATGGCGCCGGAACAGGCCCGGGGCCTGCGCGCCACGTCCGCCACCGACGTCTTCGCCCTCGGCGCCCTGGCCGCCTACATCGCCGGCGGCGCACCCCCCTTCGGCGGCGGTACGGATGCCGGCGCCCTCTACCGGGTGATCCACGAGGAGCCGGACCTCGCCCTCGTGCCCTCCTCCCTGCGCGGCCTCATCGGCTGGTGCCTGGCGAAGCGGCCCGAGGACCGTCCGACCACGGCCCAGGTGATCGAAGCCGTCCACGGCCACCCCGCCGTCGTCGGGGACCCGCGCTTCGCCGACGGCTGGCTGCCCCCGCAGGTGCACGCCGAGATCGCCCGGCGCAGCGACCTGCCCCGGGCCCCCTCCGAAGCGCCGACCGTCCTCGTCCCCGCGCCACCGCTGCACGACGGGGCGACGGCGCTGGCACCGGTCGCGCCCGAAGTGGACCACGGCGTGGCCGCCCCCGAGGCCGCTTCCGTGGCCGCCCCCGTGGCCGCTCCCGTGGCCGCGCCGATCCGCAGACGTTCCCACCGCCGGACGGCCCTGATCGCCGCGGCCGCCCTCGCCCTCGGGTCGGCCGGCACGTTCCTCCTCGTCCACCGCACGGACGACGGGCGCCCGGCCGCCGACAACCGCACGGTCGAGAGCGCGACCGACCCGGAGGCCCCGCCGGCCACCGCTCCCGTCTACACGGCCGTGTACACCGGCACCGCGCTCACCTCGTCCGACCGCAACGACGAGTTCGACCTCCGGAAGGGCACGGTCGCACCGGAGGGAACGGCGTCCTGGTACCTCGCCCGGACGTCGAGCGAGTTCCTCCTCGCCGACGGCAGCGACGCCTACGTCGGCACGGACAGCAGTCTCGGCACCGCCGACTGCCTCAAGGGGCTCGGCTCCCAACCCGCCTCCCGGCTCGACTTCGCCACCCTCACCGGCCGGGCCTTCTGCGTCCGCGAGGACGACGGCCGCGACCTGGCCGTCGTCCGGCTGCTGTCGGCCGCCCCGGGCGGCGGGCCGGTCAAGGTGTCGGTCGACCACTACCGCCGGGCCGACTGACCTTCCCGCCAGAGCGGTTCAGCCCATCGCCGCGAGCACCGCGCGGCGGGCCGGTCAAGGTGTCGGTCGACCACTACCGCCGGGCCGACTGACCTTCCCGCCAGGGCGGTTCAGCCCATCGCCGCGAGCACCGCGCGGCGGGCCGGTCAAGGTGTCGGTCGACCACTACCGCCGGGCCGACTGACCTTCCGGCCAGGGCGGTTCAGCCCGTCGCCGCGAGCACCGCGCGGTACCAGTCCGCGGCGGCGACGAGCCGGGCGAGCGGCCCCGGGCCGGGCGGGCAGGCGGCCAGGGACCAGATGTCGTCGCTGCGGTACCAGTGGTCGAGGGCGATCATCGCGAACTGCCGCTCCGAGACGCGGCCCGGCGCGGCGGCCAGCAGGCGGCGGCACTCCTCCCACGGGACAGCCGGGCCGGCCGGCGCGGGGACCAGCCCGAGGGCGTCCAGCGCGTCGAGGAGCTCCCCGGCGCGGACGGGCTCCGGGTGGCTCGCGTGGTGGACGCCCGACGGCACGGCGGGCTCGGCGGTCGCGACGGCGACGACCAGGCGGGCCAGGTCGGCGCGGTCGACGAGCGAGAGCCGGGCCCCGCCGCCCGCCCAGCGCACCGGCACCCGGCGGACCAGTTCGGCCACGGCGGGCACCACCCAGCGGTCCCCCGGGCCGGTCACCACGCCGGGCCGCAGCACGACGGCCCCGGCGGCCAGCGCGGCCCGCTCCCCGAGCAGCCGGGTGCGGCTGGCCTCCGAGGCGGGCACGGCGGGCACCTCGTCCACGCCGACACCCGCGTGCGGGCCCGGCCCGTACACGGCCGCGGTGGACAGGTGGACGACCCGGGAGACCCCGGCCCGGCGGGCGGCGGCCATGACGGCCCCGGTGCCGCGGACGTTGACCTCCTCGCACTCCTCGGCGGTGCCGGAGATCCGGGATGCGAAGTGGAGCAGGACGTCGGCGCCGTCGCACAGCTCGGCGAGGGCCTCCTCGTCGGCGAGGTCGCCCTCCACCCAGGACGGGCCGCTCACGGCGGGGACCTTCCGGGCCAGCGCGCGGACCTCGAAACCGTCCAACGCCCGGAGCACCGCCGAGCCGATGAAGCCCGTCGCCCCCGTCATCGCGATCCGGGGCCCCGTGGTCGAGGTCACCGCCCACCCCCTCCGTCAGGCCGCTCATTGTAGTGAGACGCGCCCACCCGCACGGAGGGGGCGGGGCACGGCCGGGGGTAAGGCCCGCCTAGGCTGTATGCCAAGCAAAACGGGCGAACCGGACCCCACCGGGGGCCACCAGGACGGAAAGCGGGACCCGCCGATGGGCGACGGAATGTCAGGCATGCACCACCACGGCGGGATGACCCAGCTAGGACCGTTCACCCTCTCCAACGTGTGGACCTGGTCCCCCGACTGGGTCTTCCTGGCCGGCTGCCTGGTCGCCCTCGGCCTGTACGCGCTCGGCGTCGTCCGGCTGTACCGCCGCGGCGACAAGTGGCCGGTCGGGCGCACCGTCGGCTGGGCCCTGGGCGTCGGCTCGGTGATCCTCGTCACCTGCAGCGGACTCAACGACTACGGAATGGCACTGTTCAGCGCGCACATGATCCAGCACATGGTGCTGTCCATGCTGTCGCCCATCCTGCTGCTCCTCGGCGCCCCGATCACGCTCGCGCTGCGCGCGCTGCGCCCGGCCGGCAAGGGGCGCCCGCGCGGGCCGCGCGAGCTGCTGGTGGCGCTCCTGCACAGCCGCTACGTCAAGGTGATCTCGCACCCGGCGTTCACCATCCCGCTGTTCATCGCGAGCCTGTACGGGGTCTACTTCACCCCGCTGTTCGACTTCCTGATGCAGTACCGCGCCGGGCACATCTTCATGATGGTGCACTTCCTGGCCACCGGGCTGGTGTTCTTCTGGCCGATCATGGGCGTGGACCCGGGCCCGAACCGCCCCGGCCACGTGATGCGGATCATCGAGCTGTTCATGGGCATGCCGTTCCACGCCTTCTTCGGCGTCGCGGTGATGATGGCCAACCACCAGCTGGTCAGCACCTTCACCACCGCGGGCGCCCCGCCCGGCACCGACCTGCTGGCGGACCAGAAGCTCGCCGGCGGCATCACCTGGGCGTTCGGCGAGATCCCGACGGCGATCGTGCTGATCGCGCTGGTCTACCAGTGGATGGGCTCCGAGCAGCGCAAGGCCCGCCGCGCCGACCGCGCCGAGGAGCGCAGCGGCGACGCCGAGCTGGAGGCGTACAACGCGTACCTGGCCTCGCTCGATCAGCGCGGGAAGCGCCCGGCGGCCGACGCGGGCTGAGGCCGGCCGCGGCCCGCCGCGTCGCGTACGTCACGGAACCCCCGTCCCGGACCACCGTCCGGAACGGGGGTTCCGTCGTAGGCGTTCGAGGAGGTATGCACGTCCTCCTGATCGTCGCCGTCCTGCTCGGCGGGTACGCCCTGCTGTGGCTGCTCGGCTTCCTCGGCCGGGCGCTGCACTACCGCCGGCAGCCCGTGCCGGTCGGCGCCGACTACGTCGTCGTCCTCGGCGCCGGACTGCACGGCTGCGACGTCACGCCGCTGCTCGCGGCTCGGCTGGACGCCGCGCTGGAACGGTTCGCCGCCGAGGAGGCCGCCGGGCACGCGCCGCTGCTGCTGGTGACCGGGGGCAAGGGGCCGCACGAGGAGTGCACCGAGGCCGCCGCGATGGCCCGCTACCTGCTCGCCCGGGGCGTCCCGGCCGGGCGGATCCGCCGCGAGGAGCGGGCCACCGACACCGTCGAGAACCTGCGCTTCAGCGCGGCCCTGATGGCCGCCGAGCGGCCCGGGTACCGGTGCACCGTCGTCACCAGCGGTTTCCACGTCCTGCGCTCGGCCACCGCCGCCCGCCGGGCCGGTGCGCCCGGCCGGGTCGCGGCGGCGGACGGGCTGCTCGCCCACGGGCCGTACCTGCTGCTGCGGGAGGCCGTCGCGACGGCCCTGGCGTACCGGCGGCTCAACACCGCCGCCGTCGCACTCCTGGTCCTGATCGCCCTCTGCTGGTGGTGAGACGACGGGCGGGGGGCCGCGGGGACCGGGGGGGCGGGGGGCCGCCCGGGGGGGACACCGCCGCCGGGCAGGGGCCCGGGGGGGCCCGCGCTGGGGTAGTGTGGGTGAGGCGCGCGCACGCC
>NZ_JBHWGD010000022.1:99503-111935 GCF_042733235.1 Kitasatospora sp. NPDC059722 | reverse complement strand
TATCTCTCCCCGTGATTTGGCGTCGGCCGCTGCCCATGTTAATAACCCACTTCGGCGCCCCCGCCGATTTCACCCCCACACCACCCCCGGCCGGTACCCCCAGGGGCACCGGCCTTCTCGGTGTGGACACCTCGGGCTGCGCCCCGTCAGGTGGCGAGCTCCGCATCCTCCGCCCGCTCGTCGGCCGCATCGGCCGCCGCCCCCTGCTCCGCCCCCGCCGGGCGGCCCCGCATGACCAGCGTGGCCACCAGCGCCGCCGCGAGCACCCCGATCGCACTGATCGTGAAGGTGGTCGTCATTGCGCTCGTGAACGCCTCCCGAGCGGTGTGCACGAGCCCGGCGTCCCCCTTCGCGACAGCCAGCGCCCCGGCGATCGAGTGCCTCGCCCCGTCCGGCAGCCCCGCCGGCATCCGGGCGGCGAAACCGCTCGACAGCAGCGAGCCGAGGATCGCGATGCCGAGCGCGGTGCCGGCCTGCTGGATGGTGTCGTTGAGCGCCGAGCCGACGCCCGCCTTCTCCGCCGGGATGGTGCCCATCAGCGCCCCCACCGCGGCCGGCATGGCCAGACCGGCCCCGAGCCCGAGCAGGCCGAGCGCGACCGCCGGAACGGTGAAGCCGCCGTCGGCCGTGACGGTGGTCAGCAGCCCGAAGGCGGCGGCCATCGCGAGCATCCCGGAGAGGATCAGGAGGCGGTTGCCGATCTTCGCGGCGAACTTGGCCCCGGCCCCGTTGCCGATCAGCGCGGCGACGGCGAGCGGCATGAACGCGAGCCCCGCCTTGACCGGCGAGTAGCCCAGCACGAACTGCAGGTACTGGGTGAGGACCAGCAGCAGCCCGCCGTTGCCGATCTGGACGAGCGTCAGCGAGAGCGAGCCGCCGCTGAAGTCGCGGTGCCCGAAGAGGACCAGCGGCACCATCGGCGCGTCGGTGACGTTCTCCCAGACCACGAACCCGACGAGCGCCACCACCGCCACGCCGAGGGTGACCAGCGACCGGCCGCCGAACGCGCCGTGCTGCGGGATCTCGATGATCCACCAGATCAGCGCCGTCATGCCGACCGCGGACAGCACCGCGCCGAGCGGGTCCGGCTTCTGCCACGGCCCCTTGGACTCCGGCATCAGCACGAGACCGGCGAGGATCGCGAGGGCGACGACCGGGACGTTGAGGAAGAAGATCGAGTGCCACGAGAAGTGGTCGATCAGCACGCCGCCGAGGACCGGGCTGCCGACGAGGCCGAGCATCGCCACCGACCCCCAGGCCGCCATCGCCTTGCCGCGCTCGTCCTCGTCGAAGACGGTGATGAGGATCGACAGCGTCGACGGCATGATCAGCGCGCCGCCGACCCCCATCGCGACGCGGGAGGCGATCACCTCACCGGGGTTCGTGCAGAAGGTCGCGGCCAGGGACGCCGCGCCGAAGAGCAGCAGGCCGATGATCATGATCTTCCGTCGGCCGAAGCGGTCGCCGAGGCTGCCGGAGGTCAGCAGCAGCCCGGCGAAGACCAGGACGTAGGAGTCGAGGATCCACTGGGTGTCCTGGGCGCTCGCGCCGAGGTCCGCCGTCATCGAGGGCACGGCCACGGTCAGCGCCATGCTGTCGATCACCAGGACCAACGAGCTCAGGCACAGCACGATCAGGATCCACCAGCGGTGCGGGTTGCGGGCCTGCATGAGATCTCCCCTCTCCATGCGCACACCGTTCCTTCGGTGCGCACTGCGTTCCGTCGCTGCGCACACTGTACGCATCGAGGAACAGTGTGCGCAACTAGCGCTTGCTGTACGCTGAATGCGAACGGTGTACGCAGAAGGGGATGCCGATGGCCGCCAGCACGAACCCGATCCCGTCCGTATGGGCCCGCCGCCAGCGCGAGCCCGACCAGCCCTCGCTCAGCCGGGACGCGATCGTCCGCGAGGCGATCGTGATGCTCGACGCCGAGGGCATCGAGGCGCTGAGCATGCGCAAACTCGCCGCCCGCCTGAACGCCGGCGCGACCTCCCTCTACCGCCACGTCGCGACCAAGGACGAGCTCATGGAGCTCGCGGTCGACGAGGTCTTCGGCGAGATCGTCCTCCCGCCCGCCGACAGCCCCGACTGGCGCGCCGCGGCCACCGACGCCGCCCAGGCCTTCCGCGCGACGGTGCTGCGCCACCCCTGGCTGTCGTCCGTCCTCGGCCAGGCGGGCCTCGCCTACCTGGGCCCCAACCTGATGTCGTTCGCCGAGCAGCTGACCGTCCTGTTCACCGCCGCCGGGTTCCCCGAGCCGGTCCGGGCGATCGACACCCTGGTCTGCTACACGATCGGCATGGGCACCACGGAGTCGGCCTGGCTCACCACGGTGGCCCGGTCCGGCCAGACGGAGGCCGAGTTCATCGCCCGCCTCATGCCCGCCGCCCAGGAGGCGGCCGACGGCTTCGAGCACCTCGCCGACGCCTACGCGACCGCCGCCGGCACCGACCCGGTGACCATCCGCGACAGCAAGTTCGGCTACGGCCTGGAGGTCGTCCTCGACGGCCTGGCCCTGCGCCTGCCCCGCTGATCCGCGGATCCGCCGACCGGTACGCCACCCGTACGCCACCGGTCCGACACCGATGCGCCGCTCACGCCTGCGCGAAATACGGGCTGGTGCGGGGCGGCGAACGGGCACAATGGCGTAGTGATGGTCGGCCGTCCGGTACCGGGTGGCCGGGGGTGTGTCGGATGGAGGCCCGGTGAGCGATCTTCCGCGCAAGGCAGTGACCCGCACGGCACGGCTCGCCGCCCTGCCCCTGGGGATAGCCGGCCGCGCCACGCTCGGCCTGGGCAGGCGGATCGGCGGCCGGTCCGCCGAGGTGGTGACGGCCGAGCTGCAACAGGCCACCGCGGACCAGCTGTTCAAGGTACTCGGCGAACTCAAGGGCGGGGCCATGAAGTTCGGGCAGGTGCTGTCCGTCTTCGAGGCCGCGCTGCCCGAGGAGGTCGCCGGCCCGTACCGGGCGGCGCTCACCAAGCTGCAGGACGCCGCTCCCCCGATGCCCGCCGCCAAGGTGCACACCGCGCTCGCCGAGCGCCTCGGGGCCAACTGGCGTGAGCTGTTCCGGGAGTTCGACGACCGGCCGGCGGCCGCCGCCTCGATCGGCCAGGTGCACCGGGCGGTCTGGCACGACGGCCGACGGGTCGCCGTCAAGGTGCAGTACCCGGGCGCGGGTGACGCGCTGCTCGCGGACCTGTCGCAACTCGGCCGCGTCGCCTGGCTGCTGGGCCCGCTGATCCCGGGGCTGGACATCAAGCCGCTGATCGCCGAGCTGCGCGAGCGGGTCTCCGAGGAGCTCGACTACGAGCTGGAGGCGCAGGCGCAGCGTCGGCACGCCGAGGTGTTCGCGGGCGATCCGGACATCGTGGTGCCGGGTGTGGTGGCGCAGGCGGATCAGGTGCTGGTGACGGAGTGGATGGACGGCACGCCGCTGGCGGAGGTGATCGCGGGCGGGAGCCAGGAGGAGCGGGACCGTGCGGGCCGGCTGCTGGCCCGGTTCCTGTTCGCCGGTCCGGCGCGGACGGGGTTGTTGCACGCGGATCCGCATCCGGGCAATTTCCGGTTGTTGAAGGACGACGGTCCGGTGTCGGGGTGGCGGCTGGGGGTGCTGGACTTCGGCACGGTGGACCGGTTGCCGGGTGGGTTGCCGGCGCCGATCGGGGCGTCGCTGCGGATGGCGTTGGCCGGTGATGCGGCGGGTGTGCTGGAGATGCTGCGGGAGGAGGGCTTCGTGAAGCCCTCGATCGAGCTGGATGCGGACGCGGTGCTGGACTACCTGGTGCCGATCATCGAGCCGGCGGCGGTGGATTCCTTCCACTTCACGCGGGCGTGGATGCGGGCGCAGGCGGCGCGGATCGCGGATCCGCGGTCGCCTGCCTACAACCTGGGCAAGCAGTTGAACCTGCCGCCGTCGTACCTGCTGATCCACCGGGTGACGTTGAGCACGATCGGGGTGCTGTGTCAGCTGGGGGCGAAGGCGCCGTTCCGGGCGGAGATGCTGGAGTGGCTGCCGGAGTTCGCCGAGCAGGGGCCGGGTGGCAAGCGGGCCCGCAAGGGCCGCTGAGGGGCCGGGGAAGCCCGGGGCACCGACGCGTGGGCGCCGATTCGCCCCCACACCGGCCGCCGCCCCCCCCCCGGGTGCGGGGGGCGGCCTGCGGTGCGACGGGGGTCTGCCGTTCGTCCTGTGCCTGTCCGGGCGCGCCTGCACGCGCGTGGCCGCGCGTGGCCACGGGGCGCGCGCGTCGAACCGGGGCCGGACTACATCAGGGCGACGGCGAGGGCCTTGCGGGCCCGCAGCGAGGCGCGCTCGGCCCGCTGCTTGAGCTTGTGCGCCCGGGCGATGCGCAGGACGAGCCGTTGGTGCTCGGCCTCGTGCAGCCGGTCTTGCATATGGGCGCGGGCCAGGGATTCGTGGAGGAGTTGCATTTCGAGGGTCCTGTTCTGGATCTGAAGTTCGTTGGCCTGTTCGGCGCGGACGGCGGGGTCGATGGCGGCGGTCATGTGGTGGTCCTGCTCGTGGTGCGTCGTCGGGAAGGGGTTGGTGCGGGCCGCGTCGGCCTTGGCGGCGGCGATCCGCACGGAGCGGCGGAGGGAACTGTCCAGTGGGGGCTGCTCTCCCCGGCGGACGGCTCCGGCTCCGAGGTCGGGGCTCACGCCATGACCTCGGTCTTGCGCGGACGGCCACGGGGCCGCTTGCGGGCCACGACGACGCCCTGGACGAAGAGCTCGCCACCCCAGACGCCCCAGGGCTCGCGGCGCTCGAGGGCGCCGGCCAGGCAGGCCTCCTTGACCGGGCAGGTGCCGCAGAGGGACTTCGCGTACTCGACGTCGGCGGGCGTCTCGGCGAAGAAGACCTCGGGGTCGAAGGCGCGGCAGGGGATGGGGAGACCGAGTGCCTCGGCCTGCTCGATCGAGCTGAGCTGCATGGAAAGAACCTCCGGGGGGTCGGCCTGGTCGGCCTTGGTGATCTGGCTTGTCGGCGGTACGGACGGGGTGGGCGGTGTGATGACCGTGGACACTGTCTGCGTCTTCCTCGTCTTCTCAGTGGTTCCGGCCCGGCTGACTGGTGGGGCTGGGCCGGAGGCCCCGGGGGGCCTGGGTGGTCTTGCGTACCGGACAAAACAGAAGGGCCGCGGATCCCGGTGTGACGGGTTCCGCGGCCCTGGAGGTGCCGACCTGAGGTTCAGGTTCGTTCTCTCCAGGGTTCAGGCCCGCGGAAGGCCCGCATCCGGATGGCCGTGGCGCCGATGAAGGCGGCCATGGCCTGCTTGTTGATCTGCTGCTCGTTCTGCTTCTGGGCGTTTCCGGCACCGATGACCTGCGCATAGCCGCCATGCATGGCTGCGGCTACGACCGCCTTCGGTGCCTGGGTCGGTCGCTCGTCGCGCTCGGAGCGCGGCGTGCCGAACGACGCCCAATCGCGGGACAGACCGGTCTCGACGGAGGCGCCTTCGACGCTCCTGCCGCTCGCGACGCACAGATCAGTGTGTCCGAGACCACTGACAGCGACGGCGGGGACGACGGAGACACCGGTGGTGTCGAGACCCAGACCGGTTCCACCGAGCTCTGCGGGCGCCCACAGGAGGGCATCACGCAGGGAGGCAGCGACAACGGTCCGGCCAGTCATTTTGGTGATCATGATGTTTCCCACTGTCTTCGCCTCCTCTCGGCGTCTCGCGGAGCCGGGTTTCCCCTGCTCCGATGTTCGGATGTCTGTCTTGGTGAAGCTTTGGGCGCGGGAACTCGGCACAGGCGTCACCCCGTGCGTTCGCGTCCCCTTGACCGCTCCGGCAGGCTATTGCGCTCCCGGTACGCCGCGCAAACTATTTTTCACGGCGGTTTTCGCGTCGCGTTTCGCGTCGCGCCGGACGGCGCGTTCCGATGCCCCGCGGGAGTCCCCTGAGCAGTCCCCGTGACCACGCCCGGACCGGCTCACGCCGGTTCGACCGGACCGTCGTCCATGACGCCGTCCGGTTCCTCCTCGGGCTCCTCCCCCGCACACAACGAGAGCACGGCGGCCCCGTACTTGTCCAGCTTCATGGCGCCGACCCCGGAGATCTGGGCCAGTTCCTGGCGGTTCGCGGGCACGTCCTCGGCGATCGCCATGAGCGTCGCGTCGGTGAACACGACGTAGGCGGGGGCGCCCTGCTTCCTGGCCTGCCGGGCGCGCCACTCGCGCAGCCGCTCGTACAGCGCCTCGTCCATGGTGGACGGGCAGCTCTCGCAGCGGCGGAGCTTGCGTTCGACGGCGTCGGTCAGGACGCGCTCGCAGACGCGGCACTTGACCGGTCCGCGGACCTTCCGCCCGGCGGCGCGCTCGCCGAACTCCACGCCCCCGCGCCCGCCCCGCGCGCCGGTGCGGGTGCCGGGGGCGGCGGAGCCGGGGCGCAGCCCGTCGAGGAAGCGGGTGGGCTTGCGGCTGGCGCGGCCGCCCGGGGAGCGGGAGAGGGCCCAGGAGAGGGAGAGGTGCTTGCGGGCGCGGGTGACGCCGACGTAGAGGAGGCGGCGCTCCTCCTCGACCTGTTCGTCGGTCTTGGCGTAGATGATCGGCAGGGTGCCCTCGGTGAGGCCGACGAGGTAGACGGCGTCCCATTCGAGGCCCTTGGCGGCGTGCAGGGAGGCGAGGGTGACGCCTTCGACGGCGGGGGCGTGCTGGGCGGCGGCGCGGGCGTCGAGTTCGGCGACGTAGGCGGCGAGGTCCGCGCCCAGTCCTTCGGCGGTGCGGGTGCGCTCGAACTCCTCGGCGAGCCGGACGAGGGCGGCGAGGGACTCCCAGCGGTCGCGGACGGCGCCGGAGCCGGCGGGCGGTTCGGGGGTGAAGCCGCGGCTGGCGAGGACGGCGCGGACCTGGCCGGCCAGGTCGGGGGCGCCGGCGGTGAGGGGGTCGGCGGCGGCGCGGGCGGCGCCGCGCAGCAGGACGCCGGCGTCGCGGACCTCGGGGCGTTCGAAGAACCGCTCGGCGCCCTTGAGCTGGTAGGGGACGCCGAGGTCGGCGAGGGCCTGTTCGTAGACCTCGGACTGGCCGTTGGTGCGGAAGAGGACGGCGACCTCGCTGGCGCGGACGCCGGTGGCGAGGAGGTCCTTGATGCGGCGGGCGGTGGTCTCGGCCTCGGTGGGCTCGTCCTCGTACTCGGTGTAGCCGGGTTCGGGGCCGGCTTCGCGCTGGGAGACGAGTTCGAGGCGGTGGCGGGCGGCCTCGCCGCGGGCCTGGGCGAGGAGTCCGTTGGCGAGGTGGACGACCTGGGGGGTGGAGCGGTAGTCGCGCACGAGCTTGACGACGGTGGCCTCGGGGTGGCGGCTGCGGAAGTTCAGCAGGTAGTCGGGGGTGGCGCCGGTGAAGGAGTAGATGGTCTGGCTGGCGTCGCCGACGACGCAGAGGCTGGCGCCGCCGCCGGGGCCGGTCCACTGGTCGAGGAGGCGCTGCTGGAGCGGGGAGACGTCCTGGTACTCGTCGACGGTGAAGTGCCGGTACTGGGCGCGGACCTGGTCGGCGATGTCGGGGCGGTCCTCCAGGATGGCGGCGGTGAGCAGGAGGACGTCCTCGAAGTCGATGACGCCGCGGCGGCTCTTGGCCTCCTCGTAGACGCGGTAGACCTGGGCGGTCTCGGCGGGGTCGCGGGGAGCGTCGCGGCCGGACTTCTGGACGGCGGCGGGGTAGTCGTCGGGGCCGATCTGGGTGACCTTGGCCCATTCGATCTCGGCGGTGAGGTCGCGCAGTTCGGTGCGCTGGACGCGCAGGCCGCAGCGGCCGGCGGATTCGGCGACGAGCTGGATCTTGCGTTCGAGCAGCTGCGGGACGGGGCCGCCGACGGCGCGGGGCCAGAAGTACTGGAGCTGGCGCAGGGCGGCGGAGTGGAAGGTGCGGGCCTGGACGCCGTCGGCGCCGAGCTGGCGCAGGCGGCCGCGCATCTCGCCGGCGGCGCGGGCGGTGAAGGTGACGGCGAGGACCTGCTGGGGCTGGTAGACGCCGCTGCGCACGCCGTAGGCGATGCGGTGGGTGATGGCGCGGGTCTTGCCCGTGCCGGCGCCGGCGAGGACGCAGACGGGCCCGTGCAGGGCGGTGGCGACGGCGCGCTGTTCGGGGTCGAGGCCGGCGAGCACGGCGTCGGGGCCGGCGTCGCGGGCCGCCGCCGCGGGGTCGGTCCAGAGGTCGCCGGGGCCGCCGCTCAAGAGGTCTTCCTGCATGCGTTCCATCCTCTCAGCCCGGTGGGACAACCGGGGCCGGGTTGTCCACAGGCCCGGTGTGATCGCAGGATGATCGCTCTGCCTCTCCGCGACGCGGCGGCCTCCCGAGCGTGGCGGCCGCGGCCCTTCCGGGACGCGGCGGCCGGAATGCCCGCCGCGCGTCGGACGTTGCGTCCGGAGAACCAGAGACCGTCCGCCCCCTCCCGAAGGAGTCCCCCCGATGTCCGGCACCGTCACGATGTACAGCACGACCTGGTGTGGGTACTGCAATCGACTCAAGAGCCAGCTGGACCGTGAAGGCATCGGCTACACCGAGATCAACATCGAGGAGGACCCGGCGTCGGCGTCCTTCGTCGAGTCGGTGAACAACGGCAACCAGACGGTCCCGACGGTGCTGGTGACGCCGGCGGGCGGCGGCGAGCGGGTGGTCATGACCAACCCGAGCCTGCTGCAGGTCAAGAAGGCCCTCGCGGCCTGATCCGGGCCCGGCGGCCGGGCCCCGGCGCGCGTCTCAGGGCGCGTCGGCCGGAGCCTGGTCGACGGGCGTCGCGGGCGCGGGCAGCGTGGTGCGCGCGCCGAGGTCGCCGACGCCGTAGACGAGCCGGCAGCGGTCGGCCGAGTAGCGGGTCTCGATGACCCGCACCGGCCCGCGCCGGTCGTAGGTGACGCGGGTCTGCACCATGAGCGGCACGCCGGGGCCGCCCTGGAACCACTGGGCCTCCTCCGGTCCCGGCATCCGGGCCACGAGGTGGTCGACGGCGCCGATCTCGGTGCGGCCGAGGGCCGCGAGGACGGCCTCGTCCCCGCCCTCGACGGCGTCGGGCTCCATCAGCGGGGTGCCGGCGGCGAGCCCGGCCCGGTAGTGGCTCTCCTCGATCGAGTACGGCTCGCGGTCCAGCGTGCGCAGCTGGCGGCGCACGACGATGGCCTCGCCGGGGCGCAGTCCGAGGCGTTCGGCGATGTCGACGCGGGCGCGGACGATCATCATCTCGAAGTCGGTGCCGAGTTCGCGGCCGGCGTCGGCGGCCTCGCCGAGGTAGACGGCGGTGGGGACGGCGAGGCAGTCGCGCGGGGCGGTGGGCAGCGCGGGGCCGTAGGCGCGGTGGTCGAGGACGGGGTGTTCGCGCAGGTAGGTGCCCTTGCCCTGGAGGCGGACGAGCCGGCCTTCGTTGACGAGGACGTCGACGGCGAGGCGGACGGTGTTGCGGGCGACTCCGTACTGGCGTTCCAGTTCGCTCTCGACCGGGAGGGCGGCGTCGGCGGTGAACTCGCCCTCGGCGATGCGGCGGCGCAGGTCGGCGGCAAGGCGCTGGTATTTGGGGGATTGGGCGGTGCCCCGGGGGATTGTCACCCGAGTGAATGTAGCGAGCGCGGTGACGCGGTTTCAGCCGTTTCCGGCAATGTCGTCCGCGCGGGTCGGCGGTGCGCGCCGGGCGGCGGGCGGCCTGGGCGGGTACGGCCCGTCCGGTCACGAACATCCGGAGGGTGCGGCTTCCGAAAGGGATCGAAATCGGAAAAGGGGGCGCACGGCATGTGCCGCGCGCCCCCTTTTCTTGAGCTTTCCCGGGCGTTCCCGAGCTTCCCTGAGCTTTCCCGGGCTTTCCGGGAGCGCCCGGGAGCGGATTACCAGCGCGCCGCGGACGGCAGCGGTTCGCCGTACCAGAGCTCGACGAGGTGGCGCGCGATCGAGATCCCCGAGGGCGGCAGGATCTCCCCCGCCTCCATGCCGGCCCGCAGCTCCTCGCGCGAGAACCAGCGCGCCTCGGCGAGCTCCTCGCCGTCCACCGTGATCTCGGTGCCGCCGGGCAGCGCCTTGCCGGTGAAGCCGAGCATCAGGCTGGACGGGAACGGCCAGGGCTGGCTGGCGACGTACCGCACCTCGCCGACCCGCACGCCGGCCTCCTCGTGGACCTCGCGGGCGACGGCCTGCTCGATCGACTCCCCCGGCTCGACGAAGCCGGCCAGGGTGGACCAGCGGCCCTCGGGCCACAGCGCCTGGCGGCCGAGCAGGCAGCGGTCCTGCTCGTCGGTGATCACCATGATCACCGCCGGGTCGGTGCGCGGGTAGTGCTCGGCCGCGCAGGAGGTGCAGCGCCGCACGTGCCCGGCGCCGGCCTTCTCGGTCGGGTGGCCGCAGCGCGAGCAGAAGCTGTGCAGGCGGTGCCAGTGCTCCAGGGCGACGGCGTGCACCAGCAGCCCCGCGTCGCGGTCGGACAGCAGCGCGCCGACCTCGCGCAGCCCGGCCGGACGGGCGTCGCCGTCCAGGCGCCCGGGCAGGCTCTCGCCGGCCAGCGCGAAGTAGGAGACGCCGTCGTCGTCGGTGCCGAGGAAGTACCGGTCGCCGGTCTGCGGCGCCTCGAAGGAGGGCAGCAGGACCAGCTCGGTGCCCCCGGCGGTGTCGACGACGAAGGCCTCGCCGCCCGCGATCGGCAGCACCCGGGTGTTCGGGTGGCTCCAGGCCGCGGCGAGCCAGGGCTCGTCGAACCGGTGCTCGGCCGCCCGGTCCACTCCGGCCCGGGCCAGTGCCAGGTACAGGGGGCGTTCGGTCTCAGGCACGGTGCTCACGTCGTTCCATCCCCACGTGGTGCATCAGGTGAATCATCCGGATGAGTGATCTGACTGCCGGGGCGGGCCCGGTGGGCCCGCACCCGTTCCTGCGCTCGCTCACGCGCCCGCCTCGCCGCGCCCGTTCACGCGCCGGGCCGGAAGTTCTCGGCCAGGTCGCCCCACAGGTAGGCGGCGGTCTCCACGCCCTTGGCCAGCAGGTCGAGTTCGACCTTCTCGTTGACCGAGTGCCAGCCGTCGGAGGGCACCGAGATGCCGAGGAACAGCACCGGCGCGCCGAGCACGTCCTGGAGGTCGGCGGCGGGGCCGGAGCCGCCCTCGCGGGTGAAGAGGACCTTCTGCTCGAAGGCCCGGCCCATCGCGCGGACGACGGACTGCAGCGCCGGGTGGTCCAGCGGCGTCAGGCAGGGCCGGGTCGCGCCGGGGAAGACCAGCTCGTAGCGGATGCCCGCGGGCACCTGCTCGGCCACCCACGCGCGCACGGCCTCCCGGACCTTCTCCACCTCCTGCCCGGCCACCAGCCGGAAGGAGAGCTTGAGGTGCGCGGACGCCGGGACGATGGTCTTGCCGCCGGGGCCGGTGTAGCCGCCCCAGATGCCGTTGACCTCGGCGGTCGGGCGGGCCCAGATCCGCTCCAGGGTGGAGTAGCCGGCCTCGCCGCGCGTGCCGGAGGACTTGGCGACCGCCAGCCACTGCTCCTCGTCGAAGGGCAGTTCGGCGAACAGCGCGCGCTCGCGCTCGGTCAGCTCGATCACGCCGTCGTAGAAGCCGGGCACGGCGACCCGCCGGTCGCCGTCGTGCAGGGCGGCGGCCAGCTCGGCCGCGACCTGCGCCGGGTTGGGGACGGCGCCGCCGAAGGAGCCGGAGTGGATGTCGGTGTCCGGCCCGTACAGGTCGATCTGGGCGTCGGCCAGGCCGCGCATGCCGGTGCAGACGGTCGGCGTGGTCCGCGACCACATGCCGGTGTCCGAGATGATCACCACGTCGGCGGCCAGCCGCTCGGCCTCGCGCCGGACCAGGGCCGGGAAGTGCGGCGAGCCGGACTCCTCCTCGCCCTCGATCAGCAGCTTGAGGTTGACGGCCGGCGCGGTGCGCCCGGTGGCGGCCAGGTGGGCCCGCACGCCGAGGGTGTGGAAGAACACCTGCCCCTTGTCGTCGGCCGCGCCGCGCGCGAACATCCGTCCGTCGACGACGGTCGGCTCGAACGGGTCGGTGTCCCAGCCGTCCTCCTTCGCGGCCGGCTGGACGTCGTGGTGCCCGTAGACCAGGACGGTCGGGGCGGACGAGTCGCCCGAGGGCCATTCGGCGAACACCGCCGGCAGGCCGTCCGTCTCCCAGACCTCCGCCACCGGGAAGCCGGTGTCGCGCAGCTTGGCGGCCAGCCACTCGGCGGAGCGCCGCACGTCCCCGGCGCGGGCCGGGTCGGCGGAGACCGACGGGATGCGCAGCCAGTCGGACAGGTCGGCCAGGAAGGCGGACCGGTGCTGGTCGATGTAGGAGCGGACGGCGCTGTCCGGGGTTCTCGTCATACCGACGACTGTAGTTCGCCCGTGCGGGTGCCCGCCCCGGCCGTCCGGCTGCCGGGCCCGAAGGGGGCTGTAACGTCCCGGGCCCCCCCCCCCCGGGGCCCCCGCGGCCCGGCTGCGGCGGGTGCCGCGGGCGGCGGTCCCGGC
>NZ_JBHWGD010000022.1:36916-99493 GCF_042733235.1 Kitasatospora sp. NPDC059722 | reverse complement strand
GGGGGGCCCCCCCCGGGCGGGGGGGCGGGGGGGCGCGGGGGGGGGTTAACCGCCCCCCCCCCCCCCCGCGGGGGCGGGGGGGGGGGGGCGCGGGACGGTTGCCGTGGGCGGGTGACGGGCGGGTGACGGGCGGGTGGCGCGGGCTCAGCCGCTGCGGCGCAGCAGGGTGATCCGCGAGCGGGTGAGCAGGGTGGCGAGGCCGACGGCGATGATCGGCAGGCCGATCACGAGGAGGCCGACGTTGCCCCACGGGACGATCACCAGGGAGCGGTTGGCCATCTCCTCGGGGCTGATGCCGGGGTAGGGCTCGACCGCGCCGAGGACCTTGCGCAGGGCGACGGCGGGGACGGCTCCGCAGACGATGCCGAGGAGGGTGCCCATGGCGGCGATGACGCCGCACTGGAAGCCGGAGAGCGTGCGCCGGATCCGGGGTGTGGCGCCGACGGCGGCGAGGGTGGTGAGGTCGCGCTGGGAGTCGGCGGCGGCGAGTCCGGTGGCGATGCCGGCGGCGCCGAGGGCGACGAGGGCGGCGAAGCCGGCCAGGCCGAGGCTGATGAGGTCGCCCTTGGGCTGGTAGCCGCGTTCGACCGAGAACTCGGTGTGGTCGGCGAGTTTGCCGATGGCACCGGCGGCCTTCTGCTCGGCGCCGTCGCTGGGTGCGGTGGCGGGCAGCCAGACGGAGCCCCCGTCCACGACGCCGAGGCCGAGGCGGCGGGCGGTGTCGGGGCTGATGACGGCGATGCCGGTCTGGATGGGCGAGTTGGCGAGGTAGGCGTCGATGGTGGTCTCGTGCCGGCGCTTGCGGTCCTCTTCCTCCGACGGGACGTAGGGGGCGGACTTGGTGCCGGCGGCGGGCAGCGGCATCGGGTCGTTGGTCTGGAGGATCAGTTTGCCGTCCTTGATGTAGCGCGGGTCGAGGACGACGGCCTTGCCGTCGGCGAGGGCCTGGACGGCGGCCGGGTCGGTGATGCCGTGCAGGTTGCGCAGCATGGTGGCGTCACCGGCGCCGATGCCGCCGTAGACGGAGGTGCCGCGTCGGCCGGCGTTGAACTGGCAGCGCTTGTCGTCGTGGCGCAGCCGCTTGATCTCGTCGGAGGAGAGGCTGCCGTGGTCGTCCTCCAGGGGGCAGCGGAGGTCCTTGGGCAGGAGGGGAGAGATCCATCCGCAGGTGCCCTGGTGTTCCCCGCAGCCGGCGGGGTAGGTGAGCTTCTTGACGTCGGCGCGCGGGCCGAGGTCGGGGACGCTGGATTCGACGGCGTCACGCATCCGGGGCAGGAGGGAGCCGTCGGAGGCGGCGCCCCAGCCGGTGCCGAGGAGGACCGCGCCGGCGGGGGCGGAGGCCTCGTAGCCGCGGCGGTTCTGTTCGTCGGTGCTGGCGGCGTAGATGGACACGGCGACGGAGCCGGCGACGGCGGCCATGACGGCGGCGACGGCGGGGGCGGTGCGGCCGCGGTGGCGCACCGAGTCGCGCAGGGCGAGGCGGGGGCCGAGCGGCAGCCAGCGGCCGGTGCGGCCGAAGAGGCCGACGAGGTAGGGCACCAGGGCGACCATCCCGAGTTCGGCGATCATCGAGCCGCCGAGGACGGCGATGGTGCGGCTGGCGATGCCGCTGGCGGCGCCGAGCAGGGCGAGGGCGGTGCCGCCGCCGAGCATGAGGAGGCCGAGGAGGGCGAGCCAGCGGTTGGGCGGCTTGAGGGAGTCGCGGCCGGTGAGTGCGGAGACGACCTCCTGGCGGGCGGCCTGGACGGCCGGGACGATGGCCGCGAGCAGGCCGGTGACGACGCCGATGAGCAGGACCCCGGCGAGGTCGAGCGGCTGGAGGGCGAAGTGCCCGAAGCGGTGGCCGGCGTAGTCCTCGGCGCGGGTGCGCAGGAGGGCGACGAGGCCGATGCCGACGGCGAGGCCGGCCGCGGCGCCGGTGGTGCCGAGGACGACGCCGCCGCCGAGGACGACGGCGCGGATCTGGGCGCGGTCACCGCCGCCGGCGGCGATCAGGCCGAGCTGCCGCCGGGAGCGCCTGGCCCCGACGGCGAAGGCGGGGCCCGCGAGGAGCACGATCTCCAGGAGGGCCATGCCGACGACGGTGCCGAGGATGACGATGGCGGTGCGGTCGAGGAGCGCGGGTCCGGTGCCGTTGTTCTGGTCGGCGTAGAAGGGGACGGCGGCGCGCGGCGGCGGGTCGAGGAGGACGGCGCGGGAGGCGGCGGTGAAGCCGTACTTGTTGAGTTCGGTGACCTTGGGCCAGTCGAGCACGGTGCCGGCGGGCATCTTGACGAGCCAGTTGCCGCCCGTGCGCGGGGTCGCGCCGGGGAGTTTGGCGAGTGGTTCGACGAGTTCCCCGGGGCGGGCGACGAGGGTGGTGGCGCTGAGGTCGCCGGGGTACTCGACGACGCCGGTGATGGTGAAGGGGGTGGCGTCGAGGCCGCGGACGGTGGTGGTGGCGCCGAGCCCCAGGCCGGAGCGGTCGAGGAAGGTGCGGGTCACGGCGATCTCGCGGGGGGCGCTCGGTGCGCGGCCCCCGACGATGTTGATCTTGCCGCGCCAGACGGGGTCGGTGAGGTCGGCCTCGGTCGTGTCGACGGAGATGAGGCCCTCGGCGCTGCTGGTGGCGGTGTAGGAGCCCATGCGCTCGGGGACGAGGGTGGTGCCGGCGGGCAGGAGGGCGGCGGCGAGTGCGGCGGGGTCCGTGTCGCGGCTGCGTTGCTGTTCGGGCGTGAGGTCGGGTGCGCCCGCCTTGGTGGCGACGGGCTGCTCGAAGCTGCTGCCCTCGCTGGGGTCGGGGGCCTGCTTGATCGTCACGCCGCCTTCGAGGAAGCGCAGTTCCGCGTCGGACCGGCCCATCAGGCGGGTGGCGCGTTCGGCGGGGCTGAGCTGGGCGCTGCGGTAGACGACGTCGGCGCCGGTGACGCCGAGGACGGGCAGGGCGACCATGGCGACCACGAGGGCGCTGCGGCCCTTGGCGCGCAGGGCGTCGCGGCGGGCTATGCGCAGGGCGACCCGCCAGGAGCTGAACTTCACTCCTCCCCCTGGCGCTTGGCGTTGGTGGCGGCGCTGACGAGCAGGCTGCCGGCGTCCTGGCTGATGCTCTCGTCGACCATGCGGCCGTCGCGCAGGAAGACGACGCGGTCGGCCCAGGCGGCGTGGCGGGCCTCGTGGGTGACCATCATGGCGGCGGCGCCGGCGTCGCAGCGGGCGCGCAGGACGGCGAGGACGGCCTCGCCGGTGGTGGAGTCGAGGGCGCCGGTGGGTTCGTCGGCGAGGACGAGGCGGCGGTCGCCGATGAGGGCGCGGGCGATGGCGACGCGCTGCTGCTGGCCGCCGGACATGTCGTCGGGGAAGCGGTCGGCGAGCTCGGGGATGCCGAGCTCCTCCAGCGCGGCGAGGGCCTCGCGGCGGGCGGCGCGGGCGGAGAGGCCGTCCAGTTCGCGCGGGAGGGAGATGTTCTCGGCGGCGGTGAGGGCCGGGATCAGGTTGTAGTCCTGGAAGACGTAGCCGACGGAGCGGCGGCGGACCTCGGCGAGGCGCTTGCGGCTCAGGCCGCCGAGGGCGACGCCCTCGACGAGGACCTGGCCGCCGGTCGGGGTGTCGAGGCCGCCGGCGAGGGTGAGCAGGGTCGACTTGCCGGAGCCGGACGGGCCCATGACGGCGACGAACTCGCCGGGATTGACCCGCAGGTCGATCTGGCGCAGGGCGTGCACCTCTGCTGCGCCCTGGCCGTGCACCCGGCTGATGCCGTCCAGGTGCAGGACGGGCCGGACGCCGGTGCTGGTCGGGTCTGTGTAGGACACGGTCCCCCCTCTTGCTGGTTGTGGGCCCGGTCGCGGCCGGGCCGGTGGATCGGTGACGTCGGTGGGGCCCCGGCGGGCCGGGGCCGCGCGCCGCCGGGGCGGGGCGGGGCCCGCGGCGCTAGGACCGCGTGCGGCGCCGGCCGGGGCGGAACGTGCGGCCGGGTTCCTGGCCGGCGGCCCCGCCCGCCTCGGCGGCCTCGGTAGCCTCGGCGGCCCGGGCCTGCTGGAGCTCGGCCTGCTGGGCGAGGCGGGTCTCGCAGTGGTCGAGCCAGCGGATCTCGGCCTCGGTCTGGAAGATCAGCTGTTCGAGGACGAGCAGCCAGGCGAGGTCGCTGCCCGCCGAGGCGGGCGCGGCGCCGGCGCCGGGCCGGGCCTCGCCGGCCAGGGCCCGGCCCTTGAGCCGGGTGTAGTCCTGGAGCGCCTTGATGCTGTGCCGGCGCTGGCCCTGGACGACGGCGGAGACGTCGACCCCGGGCACGGTGACGGCCATCGCGAGCTTGATCGCGAGTTCGTCGCGCGGCGGGTTGGTGCGCGGCACCGGGGTGTCGAACCAGGCGCGCAGTTCGGCCCGGCCGGCCTCGGTGACGGCGTAGAACTGGTGGCCCTCGTCGTCCTCCCCCGCGGGTTCGACCAGGCCGTCGCGCTCCAGGCGGGCGAGCGTGGTGTAGACCTGCCCGACGTTGAGCGGCCAGGTGGCGCCGGTGCGCGCCTCGAAGTCGGTGCGCAGCTGGTAGCCGTAGCGCGGGCCCTGGTCGAGCAGGGCGAGCAGACCGTGACGGATGGACATACTCAGTATGTATACCCGGTATGCCCTCCCGGCTCAAGCGACGCGACCGGCCCCGGCGAGCGGGTACCGTCGTGCGGTGTGAGCCACTTGCGCATCGCCACCTTCAACCTGCTGCACGGTCAGCCGCTCGCCGCGGACGGCGCCCCGCGGCCCTATCCGGCCGACGCCGGCGACCCGTTGGCGCAGGCGGTGGCCGCGCTGGACGCGGACGTCCTGGCCCTGCAGGAGGTGGACCGCCACCAGTCGCGCTCGGGTTGCACCGACCAGGCGGCCGTCGCCGCCAAGGCGATGGGGGCCGCCGACTGGCGCTTCGCCGCCGCGCTGCACGGGCGCCCGGCGCCGGTGGCCGGCTGGGTGCGCGAGCCGTCCGGGCCGAACGGCCTGAAGGTGTACGGGCCGGGCGAGGTCGGCGACGGCGCCGCGCCCTCGTACGGGACGGCGCTGCTGACCCGGCTGCCGGTGCGCCACTGGCGGGCCCGGCGCTTCGCCCCGGCGCCGTTCGGGCTGCCGCTGCGGGTGGCCGGGCGGCGCGGCCTGACCCCCGTGCCGGACGAGCCGCGGGCCGCCCTCGCGGCGGTGCTGGAGGGCGAGCGCGGCCCGTTCACGGTGGTGGCCGCGCACCTGTCCTTCGTGCCCGGGTGGAACATGGCGCAGCTGGCCGGCATCCGGCGCTGGATCGCGGACCTGCCGCAGCCGTACCTGGTGCTGGGCGACTTCAACCTGGTGGGCGCGGTGCCGCGCACGGTGCTCGGCGGGGCGACGGCGCTGGAGCGCACCGCGCCGCGCACGCGCGTGCGGGAGCTGCGCGAGGCGCGGCGGGCCCGGCCGGTGCTGGCCGGGCCGCGCCGGCGGCGGGTGCGCGAGCCGCGGGCCCGGCTGCAGGGCTGGTACGACCTGGCGCGCACGCCGACGTACCCGTCGCACCGGCCCGCGGTGCAGTTCGACCACGTGCTGGCGGTCGGTGTGCCGCGGACCGCGGTGGGCCCGGCGGCGGCGCCGCACACCGGGGTGTCGGACCACCGGCCGCTGGTGGTCGAGGTGGCGCTGTAGCCTCCGGCCCTCGGCCGTTGCGGCCCCGGGCCTCAGTTGAGGTGCGAGAGGGCCCCGTTCTGGTGCGGGACGTGGGCGATCTGGGCGGACTGGGGTTCGTACTGGAGGAGCAGCATGGCCGCGTCGTCGCCGAGCTGGCGCCCGACGTGGCGCACGACGTCCTCGTGCAGGCGCAGCAGGACGTCGGCCGGGCGGCCGTCGGCGCAGTGCGGGAGGCGTTCGGCGAGCGGGTAGAAGGCGCCGGAGCGGTCCCGGGCCTCGATGACGCCGTCGGTGAAAAGCAGCACCCGGTCCCCGGGCAGCAGGGCCGTGCGGTGCACCGGCGGGCGGACGTCGGCCGGGTCGAGGACGCCCAGCGGCGGCACGGTCTCGGCGAGTTCGAGCGGGCGGACCTCGGCGCCGCGCAGCAGGAGCGGCGACGGGTGCCCGCAGTTGACGATCTGGGCGGTGCCGTCCGGGGCGACGCCGATCAGCACGAGGGTGACGAACTCCTCCTCGACGCCGGGGTGGTCGTTCTCGTGCAGGGCCCGGTCGAGGCTGACGGCGAGCCAGCCGGCCACCCGGTCCAGCGCGGGCTCCTGGTGCGCGGCCTCGCGGAAGGCGCCGAGGACGGCGGCGGCCGTCTCGACCGCGCCGAGGCCCTTGCCGCGCACGTCGCCGACCACGGCCCGGACGCCGTGGCGGGTGTTGACGACCTCGTACAGGTCGCCGCCGATCCGCGCGTGGGCGGCGGCGGCCTCGTAGTGGACGGCCGCGCGGACGGTGCCGACCCGCTCGGGGACGGGCCGCAGCAGCACGCGGCGGGCGATCGAGGCGACCAGCTGCGCGTCGGCGAGCGCCCGTTCCTGGCGCAGGCGCAGGGTGGCGCTGACCCAGCCGATCGCCGCGACCAGGACGATCGCGACGACGCTGGCGGCGTGCACGGACTGGCCGAGCGCGTCGCCGCGGAAGGCCATCAGGAAGGCCACGGCCTCGGTGCACAGGCCGATGGCGAGCGGGTACCAGGTGCGGCGGCTGACCACGGCGGCCAGCGCGGGTACGGCGGTGAGGGCGGGTTCGACCGTGACCTCGGTGCCGCTGACGTAGTCGAGGAGGACGATCAGCGCCATGCCGATGTAGGGCAGCGCGAGCGCCGTCCTCGGCCAGGTGCCGGTCGTGCCCGGAGCGGGTCCCGGGGTCGGCCCGGTGAACCGCTCTCTGATCCATCCGGTCGCGCTCAACTTCGGTTTCTCCAGCAGAAGACGCCGATGCCCGGAGGCACCTGCGGCGATGACTGAGGGTTAGGAAATGCGGGCCTCGCCGGCGGCCGGAGTACGGGGGTTGACCGGTTACCGACCCCACAATAGGCGCGAAACGTGCACTACGCACAGGTTTCGCCCGTTGCCATGATGACTTGGATGCTCTCCGTGACTCATTCTTCACTGTTCCCGATCAGGAGCCGTTCCAACTCTTTTCGGTCGGGAAGTCCTGACGGTCGCACGACGCGCCCGCTGCGGACGTACAGGAACGACGCCGTGACCTGCTCCGGCGGGACTCCCGCGTACTCGGCCCACGCGACCCGGTAGACCGCGAGCTGCAGCGGGTCGGCGGTCTCCTCGCGGTGGGTCTTCCAGTCCACCACTTCGTAGCGTGACGCACCACCGGATCCTGACGTTTCGTCACCTTCCCGGTAGACCGCGTCGATCCGGCCGCGCACCACCCGGCCCGCCAGCACCAGCTGGAACGGCGCCTCCACCCGGTACGGGCGCCGGCCGGCGTACGGGGTGCGCAGGAACGCCTCCTTGAGGCGCTCCAGGTCCTGCTCGTCCTCGACGCCGTCGTCGTCCGCGCCGGGCAGCGCGCCGGGCTCGACCAGCAGCAGCGGTTCGATCCGGGACTGCACCCACGCGTGGAAGCGCGTGCCCCGGCGGGCCGCGGGCTGCGGGGGGCGCGGCATCGGGCGGGCGAGGTCGTGCGCGAAGCCGTCCGGGTCGGCGGCCAGGCGCAGCAGCTGGGTGGCGGACAGGGCGGCGGGCAGCGGCACCTCCCGGACGCTGCGCCGGGTCCGCTCCAACTCGCCCAGCAGGGCGGTGAGATCGCGGTCCCAGGACTCGACCTGGCGGCGGTCCTCGGCGCCCATCGGCTCCGGGTCAGGGGCGGGCGCGCCGGCGAGGCGGGCGCGCACGACGCCGGCGACGCGGCGCCGGGCGTGCTGGGCGGCCGGGTCCAGCGGCAGCGGCCAGGGCCGCTCGGCGGGCGCGGCGAGGGCCGGGTTCTCGGCGCCCTTCTCCGGCTGCTCGGCCCAGTGCTCGATCTCGCCCGCGCCGGGCCGCTCGCAGTGCTCCCGCAGCTGTTCGAGGAACGCGGACGGGCCGCGGACGGTCTTCTGGGTGGGCCCCCACCAGTGGCCGGAGGCGAGCAGCAGGGAGCGCGGCCGGGTGAACGCGACGTAGCCGAGGCGCAGTTCCTCGACGCCGGAGTGCTCGGCCAGCTCCTTCTTGAACGCGGCCACCGACTTGGCGTTCCACCCGCCGCGCACGTCGGGCAGGGTGGCGGCGTCACCGCGCAGGGCGTGCGGGAGCACGCGCTTGGTGCTGGTCCAGCGCTCGCGCGGGCTGCCGGAGGGGAACGCGCCCTTCACCAGGCCGGGCACGGCGACGACGTCCCACTCCAGGCCCTTGGACTTGTGGGCGGTGAGGACCTTCACGGTGTCCTCGCCGCCGGGCAGGCTGCTGTCCAGGCCGCGCTCGTACTCCTGGGCGGCGCGCAGGAAGCCGAGGAAGGCGGCGAGGCCCGGGTCGCCGTCGAGGTCGGCGAAGGAGGCGGCGACGTCCAGGAAGGCGTGCAGGGTCTCGCGGCGGCGGGCGGCCAGTGCCTGCGGGGAGGCGGCGAGTTCGACCTCCAGGCCGGTGGCGGCGAGGACCCGGTGCAGGACGTCCATCAGCGGCTCGGACAGCGAGCGGCGCAGGTCGCGCAGCTCCTGGGCGAGGCGGGCGAAGCGCACCCGGGCCTCGGCGGAGAACGGCAGGTCGTCGGTCTGATCGCCCTGATCGGCGTCGAGGAAGGTCTCCAGGGCGTCGGCCAGCGAGACCACCTCGGTCGGGTCGGTCTCGGCGACGGCGGCGGCCAGCGCCTCCACGCCCTCGGGCCGGCCGGTGCGCACGAGGTCGGCGGCGCGGCGCCCGAGCAGGGCGAGGTCGCGCGGGCCGATCCGCCAGCGCGGGCCGATCAGCAGCCGCACCAGGGCCGCGTTCGCGGTCGGGTCCTGGAGCACCTCGCAGACCGCGACCAGGTCGGCCACCTCGGGCAGCTGGAGCAGCCCGCCGAGGCCGACCACCTCGACCGGCACATCGCGGGCCACCAGCGCCGCGTGGATGTCCGGGAAGGCGGCGCCGCCGCGGCACAGCACGGCGATCCGGCCGGGCGCGGTGCCGGTGCGCACGAGGTGGGCGACGGAGTCGGCGAGCCAGTCGACCTCCTCCGCGTGGGTGGGCAGCAGCGCGGCCCGGACGAAGCCGTCGTGCTCGGCGCCGGGAGCCGGGCGCAGCGCCTCGACGCCCTCGTGCATGGCGCGCAGCGGCGCGGCGAGTTCGTTGGCGAAGGCGAGCAGGCGCCCGCCGCTGCGGCGGTTCTCGCTGAGCGCGTAGCGGGCGGCGGGCCGGCCGCCGGCCCGCGGGAAGTGCCGGGGGAACTCGTCGAGGTTGGCGACGGAGGCGCCGCGCCAGCCGTAGATCGCCTGGCAGGGGTCGCCGACGGCGGTGACGGGGTGGCCGCCGCCACGGCCCTCGGGCCCGGCGCCGAACAGCCCGGCGAGCATGAGCCGCTGGGCGACGGAGGTGTCCTGGTACTCGTCGAGCAGCACGACCCGGTACTGGCCGCGCAGGAGTTCGCCGACCTCGGGGCGGCGCTGGGCGAGCCGGGCGGCGGCCGCTATCTGGTCGCCGAAGTCCATCAGTCCGGCGGCGGCCTTGCGGCGCCGGTAGTCCTCGACCAGGCGCAGCAGTTCGAGCCGGGCGCGGGCGGTGGCGGGGACGGCCCGCAGGTCGTCGTTGGTGAGCTTGGCCGTGGCGAGGGCGTCGAGCAGGTCCTCGTCGTGGGCGCGCAGGGTGTCGGGTTCGACGAGGTGTTCGGCGAGTTCGCCGTCGAGGGCGATGAGGTCGGCGACGAGGTTGGCGAAGGTGCCGGTGAGGGCGGGGAACGGGCCGGGGCTGGTGCGCAGCACCTTGGCGGCGAGCTGGAAGCGGGTGGCGTCGGCGAGCAGCCGCACGTCGGGTTCGACGCCGATGCGCAGGCCGTGCTCCTTGAGGAGGCGCCCGGCGAAGGCGTGGTAGGTGGAGATCTCGGGTTCGCCGAGCGGCTCGGCGTCGTCAGAGTCGGCGACGCCGGCGCGCAGGAGGGCGGTGCGCACGCGTTCGGCGAGCTCGCCGGCGGCCTTGTTGGTGAAGGTGAGGCCGAGGACCTCCTCGGGGCGCACGGCGCCGGAGCCCACCAGCCACACCACCCGGGCGGCCATCACGGTGGTCTTGCCGGAGCCGGCGCCGGCGACGATCACGGCGGGTTCGAGGGGGGCGCCGATGGCCGCCATCTGCTCCCGGTTGAACGGGATCCCGAGCAGCTCCTTGAGCTGGTCGGGATGGCTGAGCACGGCGGTCACCCCGCAACGTTAACCGGAGCGGCGGACATTCTTTGCCCCGCGACCATCACTCCACCAGCTGGGCCCCGTCGCGCTGGGCCGAGCAGCTGCGCCGGAACGCGCAGCGGTCGCAGCCGCCGCCGGTGCGGGGCACGAAGCGCTCGGCGAGGACGCGTCCGGCGGCCTCGGCGAGCAGGTTCTCGATCCACGGCTCGCCCTCGGGCGGCTCCTGGCGCTGCACCTTGGGGGCGTCCTGGGCGGCCTTGGCGGCCGGCTCGCGCAGGTGGACCAGCTCGGCGCCGCCGGCGTGCGGGGCGCCGCCGGCGAAGCCGGGCAGCTCGTTCAGCGCCCCGGCCCGGACGGCGAGCTGGTAGACGGCGAGCTGCTTGTGCTCGGGCAGCGACTTGTCGGTGGGGATCTGCTTGCCGGTCTTGAAGTCGACGACGTAGGCGCGCCCGGCCGCGTCCTTCTCGACCCGGTCCATCGAGCCGCGGATGCGCACCGAGACGCCGCTGACGTCAAGGGTGACGTCGAAGCCGTGCTCGGTGGCGACGAGGTCGCGGCCGCGTTCGAGGACGTGCCAGTTGAGGAAGCGCTCCAGGGCGGCGCGGGCCTCGGTCTTCTCCTGCCGGGACTTCCACGGCGCGTCGAAGGCCAGCGCGTCCCAGACGGTGTCCAGGCGCTCCATGAGGACGGCGAGGTCGGCGGGGGTGCGCCCGGAGCCGACCTCGTCGGCGAGGGCGTGGACGACGTTGCCGAAGCCCTGGGCGGCCGAGCTGCGGACCTGGGCCTTGACCTCCTTGTCCAGGAACCACTGCAGCGAGCAGTTCTCCAGCTGCTCCAGGCCGCTGCCGGACAGCCGCACCGGCAGGTCGGGGCCGCGCAGCGGCTCGGGGGCGGCGGTCGGGTCGTCCAGGCCCCACCAGCGCTCGGGGTGGGCGGCGGGCACGAGCGGCAGCCCGTCCTCGTCCGCGGCGGCGGCGAGGACGGCGAGGCGTTCGGCGGCGGCCCGGCGCAGCTCGGGCGAGCGGGCCGGGTCGACGGTGACGGCGCGCAGCTCGGCGACGAGCGCGTGGACGGCGAGCGGGCGGCGCGGGCGGTGGGTGACGTCCTCGACGGTGACGGGCGGGGTGCGGCGCACGACGCGGCCGGTCCCGGGGTCGACGTCGTCGCGGTAGAGCTCGCGCAGGAAGCGGGAGGGCTCGTCGCCGTCCTCGGCGGGCGCCTTGACGGCGGTGACGATCAGCCGTTCCTTGGCGCGCGTCGCGGCGACGTAGAAGAGGCGGCGTTCCTCGCCGAGCAGGGCGGCCGGGGAGAGCGGTTCGGCGAGGCCGTCGCGGCCGATCCGGTCGGCCTCCAGGAGGGAGCCGCGGCGGCGCAGGTCGGGCCAGAGGCCGTCCTGGACGCCGGCGACGACGACCAGGCGCCACTCCAGGCCCTTGGAGCGGTGGGCGGTCATGAGCCGGACGGCCTCGGGGCGCACGGTGCGCACGGTGAGGGTGTCGGCGGCGATGTCCTGGGCCTCCAGCTCGGCGAGCAGGTCGAGGGCGCTGCGGTGGCCGGTGACCTGCTCCTCGGCGCGGGCGGCGGTCTCGAACAGGGCGCACAGCGCGTCGAGGTCGCGGTCGGCGTTGCGGCCGGCGGCGCCGCCGCGCAGGGCGGCCCGCTCCAGGCGCTCGCGCCAGCGGCGGCTGCCCTCCCACAGCGCCCACAGGGCGTCCTCGGCGGTGCAGCCGCCGGCGAGCGCCTCGCGGACCTTGCGCAGCAGCGTGCCGAGGTCGCGGGCGCGCCGGGCGGGGGTGCCGCGGGCGTGGAGGGGGTCGAGGGCGACGAGCCGCTCGGGCTCGGCGAGGGCCTCGCGCACCAGCTCGCCGGCCGGGCGCAGCGCCGCGGCGGGGCGGCCGTCGGCGCGCAGCGCGGCGCGTTCCTCCTCGCGCAGGGCGCGGCCGAGGCGGCGCAGGTCGGAGCCGTCGAGGCCGCCGAGGGGGCCGGTGAGCAGGGCGTGGGCGGTGTCGGTGGTGAGGGGATCGGCGGCGTCCGGGTCGCCGTGCCGGTCGCGGGCGGCCTGCTCGGCGCAGACCCGCAGGGCGAGCAGCAGCTGGGCGACGGCGGGCTCCTCGCGCAGCGGCAGGTCGTCGCCGTCGATCTCCAGGGGCACGCCGGCCGCGCCGAGGGCGCGCCGCACGCCCGGTATGGAGCGGGCGCCGGCCCGGACGAGGACGGCCATCTCGCCCCACGGCACGCCGTCCTCCAGGTGGGCGCGGCGCAGCAGGTCGGCGACGGAGTCGAGCTCGGCGCCGGGGGTCGGGTAGGTGTAGACCTCGACCCGGCCGCCCTCGCGGGAGGGCAGCAGGGCGCGGTGCTGGGCGAGCTTGTCGGCGGGCAGGCGGCCCATCGGCATGCGGCGGGCGAGTTCGCGGGAGGCGGCGAGCAGGACGGCGCCGGAGCGGCGGGAGACGCGCAGCACCCGGACGTCGGCGGGGGTGCCGTCGGCGCGGGGGAAGGCCTGCGGGAAGTCGAGGATGCCGTTGATGTCGGCGCCGCGGAAGGCGTAGATCGACTGGTCGGGGTCGCCGACGGCGACGAGGTCGCGCCCCCCGCCGGCGAGCCGGCGCAGCAGGCGGACCTGGGAGGGGTCGGTGTCCTGGTACTCGTCGACGAAGACGACGTCGTAGCGGGCGCGCAGGTCCTCGGCGACCTCGGGGCGCTCGGCGAGCAGGACGGCGCGGTGGACGAGCTCGGCGTAGTCGAGGACGCCGCGCAGGTCGAGGACGTCGAGGTAGTCGGCGAGGAAGTGGGCGGCGGCGGCCCAGTCGGGGCGCTGGACGCCCTGGGCGAAGCGTTCGAGCTCGGCCTCGCCGAGGCCGAGCTCGCGGCTGCGGGCGAGGACGGCGCGGACCTCGTCGGCGAAGCCGCGGGTGGTCAGGCAGGCGCGCAGGTCCAGCGGCCAGGGGATGCGGGAGCTGCCGAGGCGGGCGTCCTCGGCGCCGCCGGCGAGCAGTTCGCGGACCATGACGTCCTGCTCGGGGCCGGACAGCAGGCGCAGCGGCTCGGCGTAGTCGGCCGGGTCCTGGTGGGCGCGCAGGAGGGCGTAGCAGAAGGAGTGGAAGGTGGTCGCCTGCGGGGCGGGGGTGGAGGTGGCGAGGCGTCCGGACATCCGGTCGCGCAGCTCCATGGCGGCCTTGCGGCTGAAGGTGAGGACCAGGATCCGCTCGGGGTCGGTGCCGCGCTCGATGCGCCGGGCGACGGCCTCGACGAGCGTGGTGGTCTTGCCGGTGCCCGGCCCGGCGAGCACCAGCAGCGGCCCGCCGGGGTGCTCGACCACGGCGCGCTGGTACTCGTCCAGCGCGGGCGGTGCGGGCTGGACGAGCGGGCTGCGCACGAGCCGGAAGGGGGTGCTCACGCGCCCGCCTCGCTACGCTCGGCAGGGGCGTTCGCCCATGCGCACTTCTTGATGGTTCGCTCGCTGCTCTCGCTCACGCGCCCGCCTCGCTACGCTCGGCAGGGGCGTTCGCCCATGCGCACTTCTTGATGGTTCGCTCGCTGCGCTCGCTCACGCGCCCGCCTCGCTACGCTCGGCAGGGGCGTTCACCCATGCGCACTTCTTGATGGTTCGCTCGCTGCGCTCGCTCACGGAGGTTCCTGGGGTCGAACAGGGGCATGACGGGGGCGGGCCGCGCGGGCCCGCCCGCATCGAGCCTACGATCCTGCCCCGTCAATCCCCTCGGCGTCCCGGGTTCAGGGGGGATTGGGAACCGTCCCAGCGGGCGCGCTTGAGGTCCACGCGCGGCGGGTCGGAGAGTTCGCGCAGCGGGGTGCCCTCCTCGCCGTAGTGGGCGAGGGCACGCTGCTCGTGGCCGGGCAGGAAGCGTCCGTCGGCGCGGATCACCCGCCACCAGGGCACCGAGCCGCCGTACAGGGCCATGACCCGCCCGACCTGGCGCGGACCGCCCTGGCCGAGGTACTCGGCAACGTCCCCGTAGGTCATCACCCGGCCGGGTGGAATCCGCTCGGTCAGGTCGAGAACCAGTTCGGCGAAGGGCGGCAGGTCCGCCGGGAAGCCGTCGTCGTCAGCGTCCGTCACCTGCGGCATTCTTCCTTATGGGGGCGCGTGCGGAACCCCGCGGATTCGATCCGCCGCGCCCGATCCGGCCCCTGTCCAGCACGGGGGGCCGGGGCATGCCACCATCTTCCGGGGCGGTGAGTGGTGATACGAGGACAAGACCAGATGACCGGGACGGCAGACGTGGGCGCGCACGAGGACTCCGACGAGTCCGCCGCCCGCATGCCCGCAGGTCCCGGCGGTGAGCCCGCTCCCGGGCCCGCGCCGGAAGTCTCCCTGATCAAGGACCGTACGATCAAGACCCCCCAGCCGACCGGCCCCGCCGCGACCCCGACCGTGCCGCTGCCCGAGCCCGCCCAGGCGCCCGAGGCGGGCCCGCGTCCCACCGGCGCGGCCGTCCCCGGGGCCGGCCCGGAGCCGGTGCCCGCCCCCGAGCCGGTGCCCGCCCCCGAGCCGGCGCCCGCGCCCGACGCCACGACCGCGGAACACGCGCTCGCGTCCTTCCACGACCCGCTGGACGACACCCCGCACCTGGACGTCGACGAGCCGCTGCTCGCCGCCCGCGCGCACCGCCCGACCGACCTCCTGCGCTTCCTCGCCGGCGTCTTCGGGATAGTCGCCGTGTTCGTCCTGGCCGGCGTGGCGACCTCGACCACCACCGGCATCGAGCAGGACATCGCGACCAACGCGCCGCGCTTCTCCGCGGTGCTGTCCACGATCACCGGCCTGCTCTCCAGCGTCGCGGTGCTGGCCGTGCCGCTGGCCTTCGCGGTCGAGCGGCTGATCAAACGCGACGGCCTGCGGGTCGCCGACGGCGTCCTCGCCTCGGTGCTCGCCTACGGCGTCTCGCTGGGCATCGACTGGTGGGTCGCCGAGGGCGCCTCCGAACACATCAGGGACGCCCTGACCAGGCTCCCCATGGACAGCAACGGGGCCCTGACCGACCCCGTCCACGGCTACCTGGCGCCGGTGATCGCCTACATGACCGCCGTCGGCATGTCGAGCCGACCACGATGGCGGGTCGCCCTGTGGGTCGTGGTGGTCTTCAGCGGGATCACCGAACTGCTCGGCGGCTACACCACCCCGCTGTCGCTGCTGCTCACCGTCCTGATCGGCTGGTCCGTCGCCTACGGCACGCTGTACGCGATCGGCTCGCCCAACATCCGCCCCACCGGCCAGCACCTGATGATCGGCCTGCGCAAGGTCGGCTTCACCCCGGAGAGCGCCCACCGCGCCCCCGACGCCCCCGGCGGCACCCGCCGCTACTACGTCGCGCAGCAGGACGGCCCGCCGCTGGACGTCCACATCATCGACCGCGAGCAGCAGGCCTCCGGCTTCTTCTACCGTGCCTGGCGCCGGCTGCGGCTGCGCTCGGTGGCCGTGCGCCGCAGCCCCCAGTCGCTGCGCCAGGCGCTGGAGCAGGAGGCCCTGATCGCGTACGCGGCGGCGGCCTCCGGGGCCCGCGCGCCGCAGCTGGTCGCCACCTCCGAGCTCGGCCCGGACGCCGCGATCCTCGTCTACGAGAACGTCGAGGGCCGCACCCTGGACGAGCTCTCCGACGACGAGGTCACCGACCGGGTGATGGCCTCGCTGTGGGAGTCGGTGGCCGCCCTGCACGAGCGCCGGATCGCCCACCGGCGCCTGACCGGCGAGTCGCTGCTGGTCGTCGACGACAAGACGGCCTGCCTGGTCAACCTGTCCGGCGGCGACATCGCCGCCACCGACCTGACCCTGCGCATCGACGTCGCCCAGCTGGTCACCACCTTCGCGCTGCGGATCGGCCCGGAGCGCGCCGTCGCCGCCGCCAACGCCGTGCTCGGCGCCGAACGGGTCGCCCAGGCCCTGCCGCTGCTCCAGCCCGTCGGGCTCTCCCGCTCCACCCGCATCGACCTCGCCAAGCTCTCCAAGGAGCGCAAGACCGCCGCCCGGGCCAAGGCCCTGGAGCAGGTCGCGGCCGGCGAGCGCACCCAGCAGCAGGCCGAGGAGGACATCGCGGCGGCCGGCGAGGACCTGCTCAGCCGCATCCGCGGCCAGATCCTCCAGATCGCCCCCGAGGCCCCGATGGAGCCCGCCAAGCTGGAGCGGCTGAAGCCCAAGAGCCTGATCATGGTGATCGCGCTCACCTTCGCCGCGTACCTGGCGCTGACCACCATCAAGCCCGCCCAGCTCAAGCTCTCCCAGATGGACTGGGCCTGGGCCGCGGCGGCCCTCGTGGCGGCCGCCTTCAGCTACGTCGCCGCGGCGATGAGCCTCACCGGCTTCGTGCCCGAGAAGCTGCCGTTCCGGCGCACCGTGGCCGCCCAGCTGGCCGGCTCCTTCGTCAAGCTGGTCGCCCCGGCGGCGATCGGCGGCATCGCGCTCAACACCCGCTACCTGCAGAAGGCCGGGATCCGCTCCGGTCAGGCGGTCGCCTCCGTCGGCGCCTCCCAGCTGGCGGGCCTGGCCGGGCACCTGCTGCTGCTGTTCAGCTTCGGCCTGATCACCGGCAGCCAGACCAACGGCGACCTCTCCGCCTCCCGCGCGGTGATCATCGGCGTGCTGACCGCCGCCGTGCTCGCCCTGGTCGTGGCCGCCGTCGCGCCGCTGCGCCGCTTCGTGCTGGGCCGGCTGCGCTCGCTGTTCTTCGGCGTGGTGCCGCGCATGCTCGACCTGATGCAGACGCCCAGCAAGCTGGTCACCGGCTTCGGCGGGATCCTGCTGCTGACGCTCTCGTTCACCGCCTGCCTGGACGCCTCCGTGCAGGCCTTCGGCGGCAGCGTCAGCTTCTCGGCCGTCGCCGTCGTCTTCCTGACCGCCAACGCGGCCGGCTCCGCGATCCCCACGCCGGGCGGCATCGGCCCGGTCGAGGTCGCCCTGATCGGCGCGCTCACCGTCGCCGACGTCTCCCCCGCCGTCGCCACCCCGGCGGTGTTCCTCTACCGGGCGCTCACCTTCTGGCTGCCGGTGCTGCCCGGCTGGATCGCCTACAACGTGCTCCAGCGCAAGCACGCGCTCTGAGCGTCACGAGACAAGCGCGCGTACGGAGGAGGGCGGCCCCCCCCCCCCCGGGGGGGCCCCCCCCGGGGGGGGGGGCCGGGCCGGGGAGGCCGCCGGTTGGGGGGGCGCGAGGGGGGCCCCCCCCCCGGGGGGGGGGGGCCCGCCCTCCTCCGTACGTGCGCGCCGGGCCTAGTAGACCGGCTTGTGCGGCTCGATCTGGTTCACCCAGCCGAGCACGCCGCCGCCGAGGTGCACGGCGTTCGAGAAGCCCGCGGCCTTGACCACGGCCAGCACCTCGGCCGAGCGCACGCCCGACTTGCAGTGCAGCACGATCTTCTTGTCCTGCGGCAGCTTCTCCAGGGCGTCGCCCATGAGGAACTCGTTCTTCGGGATCAGCACCGCGCCGGGGATGCTGACGATCTCGTACTCGCCGGGCTCGCGGACGTCGATCAGGAAGATGTCCTCCTTCTCGTCCTGCCACTCCTTCAGCTGCTTCGAGGTGATCGTCGAACCGGCGGCGGCGGCCTGCGCCTCCTCCGACACGACGCCGCAGAAGGCCTCGTAGTCGATCAGCTCGGTGACCGTCGGGTTGTCGCCGCAGAGCGCGCAGTTCGGGTCCTTGCGGACCTTCACCTGGCGGTAGTTCATCTCCAGGGCGTCGTAGATCATCAGCCGGCCGACCAGCGGGTCGCCCACGCCGGCCAGCAGCTTGATGGCCTCGGTCACCTGGATCGAGCCGATCGACGCGCACAGCACGCCGAGCACGCCGCCCTCGGCGCAGGAGGGGACCATGCCCGGCGGCGGGGCCTCCGGGTACAGGCAGCGGTAGCAGGGGCCGTGCTCGGCCCAGAAGACGCTGGCCTGGCCGTCGAAGCGGTAGATCGAGCCCCACACGTACGGCTTGCCGAGCAGCACCGCGGCGTCGTTCACCAGGTAGCGGGTGGCGAAGTTGTCGGTGCCGTCCACGATCAGGTCGTAGCCGGAGAAGATCTCCATGACGTTGGAGTTGTCGAGGCGCTCCTCGTGGAGGATCACGTCGACGTAGGGGTTGATCTCCTTGACCGAGTCCCGCGCCGACTCCCCCTTGGAGCGGCCGATGTCGGACTGGCCGTGGATGATCTGGCGCTGCAGGTTCGACTCGTCCACCACGTCGAACTCGACGATGCCGAGCGTGCCCACACCGGCCGCGGCGAGGTACATGAGCGCGGGCGAGCCGAGGCCGCCGGCGCCGACGCAGAGCACCCTGGCGTTCTTCAGCCGCTTCTGCCCGGCCATGCCCACGTCGGGGATGATCAGGTGGCGCGAGTACCTGCGGACCTCGTCAACGGTGAGCTCGTCGGCCGGCTCGACCAGGGGTGGCAGCGACACGGAAACTCCGATGGTCGTCGGTTTCAGGTGGCCGGGGCCAGCCTGTCTGTGGGCATGTTGCTCCGCCACTCGGGTGGCTCTGCTACGCCAACAGTGTCACGCCCCTCCGGTATTCCGAGACAGCCCGTCCGATGGGCGAGACGGGCGGCGTCGGATCGTGGACCCGCCGCCTCGGGCCCCCCGGACGGCGCCCCGGCCCCTCCCAACGGGCCGGACGCGCCCGCCGGGCCGCCGCCCGGACCGCTCAGACCCGGCAGGCCGTCTCCAGCCAGACGTCCCCGAGCGACTCCTCCAGCGGCACCTGCGTCCGCCATCCGAGACGGTCCCTGGCGGTGCGCACGTCCGCCTGCCGCCACGGCACCGGCTCCCCCGGGGCCGGCCGGCCCTCGGCCCGCGGCCCCTCCGGGCGGTGCCCCGGCAGGTACGGCCCCGGCGCGTGCCCGGGCGGGTGGTCCCCGCCCGCCGCGACGGCCTGCGCGGGCAGCAGGACCTGCCGGTTCTCCTCCACGACGGACCCCTCGAAGCCCGCCGCCCGCACCAGCAGCTGCGCCGCGTCCCGGGCCCGGACGGCGTGCCCGCTGCCGATGTTGATCACCCCGGTCGCGGCCGACACCGCCGCCGACTGGATCGCCCGCGCGACGTCCCGCACGTCCACGAAATCCCGGTATCCGGACAGGTCCGGCATCCGCACCTGCGACTCGTCCCGCTCCAGCGCCCGGCGCAGCCCCTCCGCGAGCCGTCCGAACAGCGAGGCGGTCGGCGCCCCCGGGCCCACCACGTCGAACACCCGCAGCACCGTCGCGTCCAGGCCGGAGGCCAGCACCAGCTCCGTCCCGGCCAGCTTGGACACCCCGTACGGGCCGACCGGCCGCGGCTCGGCCTGCTCCGACACCGGCACCCCGCCGGGCACCGGTCCGTACTCGGCCGCCGAGCCGACGTGCACCAGCCGGGCCGGCTCCCGGCTGCGCCGGATCGCCTCGCAGACGGTGGCGACCGCCAGCGTGTTCGCCCGGATCAGGGTGCGCGAGCTGCCGTAGGTGGCGCCCGCGCAGTTGATCACCACCTGGGGGGCGACGGCGTCCAGGAAGCGCGCCAGCGCGCCCGGGCTGCCGGTGGTCAGGTCGAAGCGGATGTCGGCCGAGTCGCGCCGGCCGAGGACCGTCACCTGCAACTCCTGGTCCAGCAGCAGACGGTCGGTGACGCGGCGGCCGATGAAGCCGTCGGCACCCAGCAGCAGCACCCTCATCGGGGGTGTCCTTCCACGAAGCGAGGTCGGGGTCGACCTGGCGGGCTGAAATCGGGCATGTACGGGGGCCGGTTCGACGGCCGGGGTCCAGGGGATCGGGGCGTGCGGGCGGACGGACGAACGGGCGCGGTACAGGTCAGCGGTGCGCCTCGGCGCGGCCGAGCACCGCCCAGGCGTACCCGAGCAGCACCGCCGCGACGACGCCGCCGCCGAGCAGAGCGGCCGACGGGCCGGAGCGGCCGAGCCCGAGCACCGCCAGGGTGGCGGCCGGGCCCGCGAGCGCGCCCAGCGCGGCCGCGGTCCACCGGCCGCAGCGCGCCAGCAGCGCGGGCAGCACCAGCAGCAGGCCCAGCACGCCCTGCGCCGCCCACGGGAGGGCGCCGGAGCGCTCGGCGGCCACGTGCAGCAGCCCGCCCCCGTGGGACGGCCCCGGGCGCGGCGCGACGACGGTCAGCACGGCGAGCGCGGCGAAGGTCAGCACCGCGAGGACGGCGAGGTGCAGGGCCACCGCGACCGGCAGCACCGGCCGCATCCGGGCCCGGAACTCGGCCAGCGTGCCCGCCGCGCCCAGGTGGCCCCGGCCGACCTGCCGGTACCACCGGGCCGCCCGCTCGGCCGACCCGGCCGACGCGGCGGCCGCCAGCGCCAGGGCGATGGTCAGCGGGCGGTCCCCGCCGGGCAGCGCGGGCGGGAGCAGCAGGAGGGCGGCCAGGCCGAGGCCGTAGGCGAGGGCGGCGGGGCGCCAGCGGGTGCCGGTGCCGGGCGGGGCGGCCTCGGGGCCGAGGCCGTCGGGGGCGGCGGGGCCGGCGAACGGCGGCCGGGGCGGGCGGGCCGGCCGGTCCGCGGTGAGGGCGGGGACGAGCACGAGCGGGACGGCGGCGGTCAGCAGCACCGGCCAGCGCGCCCCGAACCAGGCCACCGCCGCGCACGGCGGGGCGGCCAGGGCGACGGCGACGAGCGTGGCCCTGGCGGCGGCGCCGCACTCCCGGCCGGGGGGCTGCGGCGGCACGTACGGGCGGCGCGGCACGCGCGCGTACAGCTCGTCGGCCAGCGCGAACAGGTCGGCGTGCCGGCAGCGGGCCGCCGCCTCGGCGCCGAGGCCCGCCTCCTCCAGCCCGGCGGCGATCTCCAGCGGGTCGACGGCCCGCTCGCACAGCGCCCGGTGCTCGGCCATCACCTCGCGCACCGGATCGCCCGAGGGGCGGCCGGCACCGCCCCCCGCCTCCGCGCCGCCCGCGGACATCAGACCGCCTCCGCGAGGGCGCCGGGGTCCGTCTCCAGGCTCCCGCCGTCCGCCCGGAGGGCCGCCGGACGGGCGGGGGTCCGCAGCCGGCCCCCGCGCTCCCGCGCTCCGTCGCCGCCGTCCTCGGCCGCGTCGTCGGGGGCGCCGCGGCCGACCCCGTCGGCGCCGCCGCGCAGCCAGAACTCGGCGGGCCGGGCGAACGGGCGGGGCGCCTCGCCGGGCGTGCCGCCGCCCCCGCCGCCGGGGAAGGCCGGGAACTGCGAGACGAGCTCCAGGTAAATCTCCCGGAAGGCGCCGATCACCGGTTCGACGGCGAAGCGTTCCTGCGCCCTGAGCCGTCCGGCGAGCCCGAGCCGCGAGCGCCGCTCCTCGTCGCGCAGCAGCGCCAAGCAGGCGCCGGCCAGGGCGCTCGGGTCGCGCGGGGGCACCAGGAGCCCGGTCGGTCCGACCACCTCGCGGGCCACCCCGACGTCGGTCGACACGACCGCCCGGCCGCTCAGCATCGCGTCCGCGAGCAGCCGCGGCCGGCGCTGGGCCAGCGCGGAGAACACCGCCACCGTGCCGCTCTCCCAGGCCGCGGCGAGCGAGTCGGGCCGCCCGGCGAAGTCCACCCCCGCCGCGATCCCGAGCCGGTCGGCCAGCGCCGCGCAGTGCGCGAGGTAGCCGGGCCGCGCCTCCTCGCCGTGGACGACGAGCCGGGCGTCGGGGAGTTCGGCCCGCACCCGGGCGAAGGCGTGCAGCATCAGCTCGGTGTCGCGGCCGGGTTCCAGGGCGCCCGCCCAGGTCAGGGTCGGCGCGGCCGGTTCCGGTCCGGCGGCGGGCCGGGACACCGCGGGCGTGCCCTCGTACACCACCCGGGTGCGCGCCGGGTCAGCCCCGCAGCGGCGCTGCCACTGCTGGTCGTGCGCGCTGCCCGGGGTCAGTATCGCGGCCTGCCGGTACGTCTCCTCGGTGAGCGCCCGGAAGAAGGCCAGCAGCAGGGCCCGGACGGGCCACCGGTAGGGCGCCTCGCGGTAGCCGAGGTACTGCTCGCGCAGGTGCAGCCCGTGCTCGGTGACGACGAACGGGACGCCGTGCAGGTGCCGGGCCACCAGGGCGGGCAGCGCGGCCGGGCCGCCGCCCACGACGTGGCACAGGTCGGCGCCGCCGAGGCCGCCGGGCCCGGTGCCGTACCAGGGCGCGGACAGCGGGCGCAGGCACTGCTCCAGGAGGTCGGCGGCGACCAGGACGTCGCACACCAGCGGCTGCCCGGCCGAGGTGTCCGCGCCGGGCAGCCGCCAGACCCGCTCCAGGGCGCGGCGGGCGTGCGCGGAGGCCAGGAACGCGGACAGGTCGGCGTCCTCCCGGGCGAGCGCGGCCAGCCGGTACAGCCCGGCCCCGAACCCGTCGCGCTCGCCCGGCAGGACCAGGGCGCGCACCAGTTCCTCGTACGCCCGCGCGTACTGGCGTCTGCGGAGTGCGCCGGGGGCCCGCCCGGCCGGCCTGCGCCCCCACAGCGCCAGTTCGTGGACCCCGCGCCAGGCGGGCGAGATCCGGTCCCCGACGCCGAGGGCGTCCGGGCCGGTGAGCAGGTAGAGCTCGAACCCGTGCTCCGGCAGGCCCTCGGCCAGCCGGTCGCACCAGGGTCCGGTGCCACGGCCCGGGTACGGACGGGCACCCTCGGTGAGCAGCGCGACGCGCACGGAAGACCTCCTCTTGCTGCCCCTCCCGGGGGCTGCGGAAGCTGGTGGCCGACCGCCTGCTGCCCGCCGTGTGGCGCGGCGTGTGTGGCTCTCCCCCCACACCTGTTCGGTCCGGCAGCAGAAAGGTAGGACCGGCCCGCGGCCATCCATCGGTCACATGCCTGGTTGCCACCTGAACGAGTGAACCGGCGTGACCTCGCCGCGAACGGGGCCGTTAGCGCCGCCGCTACCGGGCGCGGGCGGCCAGCAGCTCCCGCACCTCGCGCGCCACCTGCCCGGGGTGCTCCATCATCGCCACGTGCCCGGACTCCGGGAGCACCAGCAGCCGGGCGTCCGCGAAGGCCGCGCAGGCCCGCCGGGCCGAGCGGTAGGAGACGAGCTTGTCGCGCAGCCCGTACACGAGCAGCACCGGCACGCGCACCTGCCCGGCCTGGCGCCACAGCGCCTGCTCGCCGCGCTCGGTGTAGGCGGAGACGATCCCGCGCACCGAGCCGACCAGGGCCCGCGCCGCGTGCGGCACCGCGAGCCGGCGCCGGTACTCGGCCACCACCTCGGCCCGGGTGGCCGCGGGCAGCCCGTCCGGGTCGCCGTAGACCAGCCGCAGGATGCCGTCGGCGGCCTCCTCGGGGCCGCGCGCGCCCGCCGGGAGCCGGCCCAGCAGACCGGGCAGACCGGGCACCGCGAGCAGGCCGGTCGGCCAGGCGGTGCGCTGCGGCGGCAGCTCGGGCAGCGCGGGCGAGACCAGGGTGAGGGTGCGGACGAGGTCGGGGCGCAGGGCCGCGAGCCGGACGGCGACGGCACCGCCCAGCGAGTTGCCGAAGAGGTGGACGGGCCCGCGGCCGGCGGCCTCCAGGTAGCCGATGACGGCCCGGACGTGGCCGTTGACGCTCAGGTCGCCGTCCGCGGGCGGCGCGGAGGCGCCGAAGCCGGGCAGGTCCACGGCCTCGCCGTCGATCCGGTCGGCGAGCAGGCCCATGAGGGCCGTCCAGTTGCCGGCCGAGCCGCCGAGCCCGTGCACGAACAGCCCCGGCTCCCGCCCGTCCGTCCCTCTCCCGCCGGGCCCGCCCGCACCGGCCGGCCGGTGCACCGCGAGCACCGCGCCGGGGACCTCGACCGACCGTATCTGCTGCTCAGCGCCGCTCATGGTGGACGATGGTAGTGAGCGCCGGCCGGGCGGCCGCCGCCGGGCGGGCACCCTGCGTGGCCGGGCCGTTCCACCCCCGTCACACCACTGCCGATGCCGAGGTCAGCGCCGTATTGTGGGCTCCTGACAAGGAGGCCGGGGGCTTTTCTCACGTCCGCCGAACGCGGACGCGGTTACCGAAAAGTAGAATCGGTCACCTCGCAGCCCCGTACGAACCCCGAAGTGAGGAGCGCCGTGACGGCCATCCAGGAGGCGCAGGAGCGCCCGCGCGGTGCCCGCCTGCCGCGAAGCGCCCGCCGTGAACAACTGCTCGGTGCCGCCCAGGAGGTGTTCGTCGCGCAGGGCTACCACGCGGCCGCCATGGACGACATCGCCGACCGCGCCGGGGTCAGCAAGCCGGTGCTCTACCAGCACTTCCCCGGGAAGCTGGAGCTCTACCTGGCGCTGCTGGACAAGCACTGCGACGCCCTCGTGGAGTCGACCCGCGAGGCGCTGTCCACCACGATCGACAACAAGCTGCGGGTGGCCGCGACGATGGAGGCGTACTTCAACTACGTCTCCAGCGAGTCGGGCGCCTTCCGGCTGGTCTTCGAGTCGGACCTGACCAACGAGCCGGCCGTGCGCGAGCGGGTCGAGCGGGCCTCGGAGGCCAGCGCGACGCTGGTCAGCCAGGTGATCCAGGAGGACACCGACCTGCCCGAGGCGGAGTCCAAGCTGCTCGCGGCCGGGGTCTGCGGCCTCGCCCAGATCACCGCCCGCTACTGGCTGTCGCAGGGCCTGGAGATCCCGCGCGACGAGGCGGTCCGGCTGGTCGCCAGCCTCGCCTGGCGCGGCCTGAAGGGCTTCCCGATGCACCCGGCCGGCGAGTCGGCCTAGGGCCGGCCCGCGGCCGCGGTGGGCTCCGGTGATCCGCTGACCTTCGCCTCCGCGGTGATCGCGTGCTCTATGGTGAAGCCGTACGGCGCGGTCGTCGCGAACGCTTGTCCCAGGCGCTCCGGTGCCCGCGCGTGGATGGCTGCAACCCCGGAGGGACGGAAGCCGTGGAGGTCAAGATCGGCGTGCAGAACGCGCCGCGCGAGATCGTGATCGAGAGCACGCAGACTGCCGATGAGGTCGAGAGCGCGGTCGCCAAGGCGCTGGAGGGCAGCTCGAAGCTCTTCTCGCTGACCGACGAGCACGGCCGCCGCGTCATCGTCCCGGCCGAGCGCCTGGCGTACGTGGAGATCGGCGAGCAGGCCGTCCGCAAGGTCGGTTTCGGCACTCTCTGAGTCGCCCGCCCGGTGCCCCGTTCCCCCCGAGGGAGCGGGGCACCGTTGCGTGTACGGCCGGTCGGACCGGGGTAGGGCGCAGGTGCGGCCGTTCGAGTGCCGCGCGCCCGTCCCCCGGGGAGGCAGCCTTGCTGGTCGAGTCGATCGTCTTCGCCCTCGTCGGCCTGGTCGTGGGCCTGGCCGCGCTCCTGGCGCTGCCGGCGTACTTCCCGGCGGCCCGCGCCCTGGTGCTCGGCACCGCGGTGGCGGCGGCGCTGGTCGGCGGGGCGGTCGCGGCCTTCGGCCTCGCCGGGCGCTACCCGGCCGGAGCGGCCTTCGCGGCGGCGGTCGCCTCGGTGGTGCTCACCTCGATGCTGGCCCGGCCCGACGTGGCCGCCGGCCGGGCCCCGGCGCACCGGCACCACCCGCACCGCGGGGGCGCCCACCGCGCGCCGCGGCGGCACCGGCCGGCGTAGGGCGCGTCGTCGGGACGGGCCCTAGGAGGCCAGGCCGAGGGCGGCCATCCGCCTGGTGTGCGCCTCGGTGATCCGGTTGAACATCTTGCCGACCTCGACCAGGTCGAAGCCCTGCACCTGCACGCCGCCGACCAGCAGGTTGGACAGCGCGTCACGCTCGGCGACCACCCGCTGGGCCTGGCTGAGCGCCTCGCCCATCAGCCGCCGGCCCCACAGGGCGAGCCGGCCGCCGGCCCGCGGGTCGGCCTCGATCGCCTGGCGCACCTTGTCGACGGCGAACTGGGCGTGGCCGGTGTCGGACATGACGCCGAGGACGAGGTCCCGGGTGTCGTCGTCGAGGCGGACGGCCACCTCGCGGTAGAAGTCCGTCGCGATGGCGTCGCCGACGTAGGCCTTGACCAGGCCCTCCAGCCAGTCCGAGGGCGCCGTCATGCGGTGGAACAGCTCCAGCGGCTCGACGAAGGGGCGCATGGCCTCCTGCGGGTCCGCGCCGATCTCGGCGAGCCGGTCGTGCAGGCGCTGGTAGTGCTGGAACTCGGAGGAGGCCATCCGGGCCAGGGCCGCCTTGTCGGCGAGGTCGGGCGCCAGCTTGGCGTCCTCGGCGAGCCGCTCGAAGGCGCTCAGCTCGCCGTACGCGAGGGCGCCGAGCAGGTCCAGCACCGCCGCGCGGTAGCCCGGGTCGGCCGAGCAGCTCGCCCAGTCGCCGATCGAGCCGGCCTCGTCCTGCGTCTCACCATGGGTCTCCATGACCCGCCACCTTAGTCCCGCCCGCCCGGCTCCCCCACACGGACCGGCCGCCCCCGGGCGTGCCGGGTGACCACCCGGAACGCCCGGTCACGCGCCGGTCGCCGGGGGCAATGTCAGACGCGTCACGTGTTCGAGTCGTCGCCTGACTGTATGGTGGTACGGAGCCCCGTCGTGCTCGCACGGTGTCACCGCCGTCTCGGTGTCCCGCGCAAGCCCGCTCCCCAGCGGCACCGTCCCCTCGGACGTGTCCGCATCGGAGGCACGGGTACTCACGTACGCGGATGCCCGGTCGGAGAGCCGATCGGCTCCGACCATGGCTTGGACTTCAAGCCTTGGCACCGCATCAGTGGCCGAGCGAGGGCCGCCGAGACCGCGCCCACCCGGCGGAGGTCCCGCGCAGGTCCCTCACGGGAATCCTCCCCGACGCCGCCGGCGACGCGCCCCGCCATCGGGCCGCGCGCACCGGCCGGCCGCAGGGACCGGCGCGGTTGTGCGTCCGCGCAGCTGTTTCAGGACCGTCCAGGTCCGTACGCAGCCGCGCGCCCGCCCGCCCGCCGCTCGCTCTCGGCCCCTCCCACACGGAAGAGGCAGCACCCTGTCCACCACCGCTGAACCCATCAAGACGACGTTCCGAGAGCTGGGAATCCTCCCGGAGACCGCCGAGGCCCTGGAGGCCGTCGGCATCGTCCACCCGTTCCCCATCCAGGAGATGACCCTGCCGGTCGCGCTGACCGGCCACGACGTCATCGGCCAGGCCAAGACCGGCACCGGCAAGACCCTCGGCTTCGGCCTCCCGCTGATCGAGCGGGCCGTCGTGCGCGCCGACGTGGACGCCGGCCGCGCCACCGAGGAACAGCTCACCGACTTCCCGCAGGCGCTGATCGTCGTCCCGACCCGCGAGCTGTGCACCCAGGTCACCAACGACCTGCAGACCGCCGGCAAGGTCCGCAACGTGCGCGTCCTCGCCGTCTACGGCGGCCGGGCGTACGAGCCGCAGGTGGAGGCGCTCACCAAGGGCGTCGACATCGTCGTCGGCACCCCGGGGCGCCTGCTCGACCTGGCCGGCCAGAAGAAGCTCAACCTGTCCAGGGTCCGCGCGCTGGTCCTGGACGAGGCCGACGAGATGCTCGACCTGGGCTTCCTGCCCGACGTCGAGAAGATCATCACCATGCTGCCGGCCAAGCGGCAGACCCTGCTGTTCTCGGCCACCATGCCGGGCCAGGTCATCAACCTCGCCCGCCGGTACATGAGCCAGCCGACGCACATCCGGGCCGCCGCGCCGGACGACACCGGCGCGACCGTCGCCAACATCGAGCAGCACATCTTCCGCGCGCACTCGCTGGACAAGGTCGAGATGGTCTCGCGCATCCTGCAGGCCGACGGCCGCGGGCTCGCGATGATCTTCTGCCGCACCAAGCGCACCGCCGCCGACGTGTCCGACCAGCTGACCCAGCGCGGCTTCGCGGCCGGCGCGGTCCACGGCGACCTCGGCCAGGGCGCCCGCGAGCAGGCCCTGCGGGCCTTCCGCAACGGCAAGGTCGACGTGCTGGTGTGCACCGACGTCGCCGCCCGCGGCATCGACGTCGAGGGCGTCACGCACGTCATCAACTACCAGTGCCCCGAGGACGAGAAGACCTACCTGCACCGGATCGGCCGCACCGGCCGGGCCGGCGCCTCCGGCACCGCCGTCACCCTGGTCGACTGGGACGACATCCCGCGCTGGCAGCTGATCAACAAGGCGCTGGACCTGCCGTTCAACGAGCCGGAGGAGACCTACTCCACCTCGCCGCACCTCTACGAGCTGCTGAAGATCGCGCCGGGCACCAAGGGCATCCTGCCCCGCTCGGAGCGCACCCGCGCCGGCCTGGGCGCGGAGGAGGTCGAGGACCTCGGCGAGACCGGCGGGCGCGGGGCGCGCTCCGGCCGGGGTGGCCGCGGCGGGTCCGCCGGCTCGAACGGCTCCGGCGGCTCGAACGGCTCCGGCGGCTCGGGCGGCTCCGGTCGCTCCGGCCGTCCGGGCGGCCCGGCCGTCGAGGCGGCCGAGGAGAAGCCGAAGCGGACCCGCGAGCGCCGGCGCACCCGCCGGGGCTCCGAGGTCGGCGCCGAGGGCGAGGCCGCTGCCGCGGTGACCGCGTCCGCCGCGACGGCCCCGGCCGTCGAGGGCGCCGAGGGCGAGGCCGCGCCGCGCCGTCGCCGCCGCCGCTCGCGCGGTGGTGCGTCGGGCGCCGAGGCTGCCGTGGCCGAGGCCGCGGTGGTCGAGGCCGCCGAGGCCGTCGTCGCCGAGGCCGTGGCGGCCACCGAGGCTCCGGCCGAGGAGAAGCCGGCCGCGCGCACCCGGACCCGGACGCGGAAGCCCAAGGCGGAGGCCGTGGTCGAGGCCGCCGAGGCCGTCGTGGCCGAGGTCGTGGCGGAGGCCGTCGTCACCGAGGCTCCGGCCGAGGAGAAGAAGCCCGCCACCCGGACGCGCACCCGCAAGCCGAAGGCCGAGACCGTGGCCGACGCCGCCGTCACCGAGGCCCCGGCCGAGGAGAAGCCCGCCACGCGCACCCGGACGCGCAAGCCCAAGGCCGAGGCCGTCGCGGCCGAGACCGAGGCTGCGGCCGCCGAGACCGCCGAGGTCCCGGCCCCGCGCCGCCGGACGCGCGCCCGCAAGGCCGCCGAGGCGACCCCGGAGAGCTGACGCACCCACCCCGGAGGGGGTGGGCGGGCCGACAACGGGCCTGCCCACCCCCTCCGGCGTTCCCGGGGCGTGGAGACGGGCCCCAGGACGTGGAGACACGCCCTAGGCTCGGGCTTCGCCCGGGTAGTCGTACGACGCACGCAGGAGAGCAGGCCCATGAGCACGCCGCCGTTCCTCACCCTTCCCCGTTGTGCCCGCGCCGTGCGGGTCGCGACCGAGCGGGGCGGGTTCGCGGCGCTGCGGGCCGAGCCGGCCGGCGAGGTGCGCGGGTCGGCGCTCCTGGTGCCCGGGTTCACCGGCAGCAAGGAGGACTTCATCGCGCTGCTGGAGCCGCTCGCGGCGGCCGGGTACCGGGTGACGGCCGTCGACCAGCGCGGGCAGCACGAGACCGGCGGGCCCGACGATCCGGCCGCGTACGCCGTCGGGGCCCTCGGGGAGGACGTCCGGGCGCTCACCCGTGCCCTCGCCGGGGAGGCCGGCGACGGCCGGCCGCTGCACGTCGTGGGGCACTCCTTCGGCGGGCAGGTGGTGCGGGAGGCGGTGCTCGCGGCGGCGGCCGAGGGGGCCCTGCCGTGGGCCTCGCTGACGCTGATGTCCACCGGCGCGGGCGCCATCGACCCGGCCGAGGCGGCCCGCACCAAGCTGTTGCTGGACGCGCTGCCGGTGCTGAGCCTGGAGGAGATCTGGCAGGTCATGCGGCAGATGGAGGAGGGCGGCGGCGATCGGAAGGAGCGCCCGGCCGCCGACGTCGCCGCGTTCCTGCACCGCCGCTGGCTGGCCAACGTGCCGCGCGCGCTGGCCGTCACCGGCGGCCACCTGGTCGCCGGGCCCGACCGGGTCGACGAGCTGGCCGCCGCCACCGCCGGGCTGCCCGTGCTGGTGCTCTCCGGCGTGCGGGACCACGCCTGGCCGGTGCCGGCGCAGACGCGCATGGCGGAGCGGCTCGGCGCCCGCCGCGTGGTCGTCGAGGACGCCGGCCACTCCCCCAACGCCGAGCGCCCGGCCGCGACGGCGCAGGCGCTGGCCGCGTTCTGGGCCGGTGGCGGGGCCTCGCCCGACGTGGTCTGAACCACTTCTCGAAGTTCGACCGCGTTCAACGGAGGACAAAAGTCGTTAGTTACGGTAATCTTTGATTCTGTCCGGGAATCATCGCCGGCCCTCCGCGGGTTTCAATCCATTGAAACCAGTACTTAACGGACGGGCAACGGCCCGGAAGCACCGCCACGACACCGTGGTCCACGAGGCACCAGCAGCACCGGGCAAGCAGGGGGAGCCCTTGCCGCAGCAGACCGCCACACGTACGAGCCGCGTGATCCGGCCCCATCGCCGGACCGCCCGCAAGACCCTGGAAGGGCTGATACCGACTCAGCCGCAACCGCCCCGCGACGCGGGGCGAGGAAAGGAGACGCCCATGACGAAGCCCATGCGCTTCGAGATCGTCCGGCTGGACGACGCCAACGGCTCCGCGACCGACCGCCTGATCGCCGACGCCGAGACCGTCCGCGAGGTCGTGCAGGCCGCCGCCCGCACCGGCGAGCGCCTGCTCATCCGTCCGTGCCCGACCGTCTGACCCCGCGCGGCGCCTCCGACCGGGAGACCCCGCCCGCCGCCGACGAGCCCGGAGCGTCCGATCCGGACGTGCCGAAACCCGACTGACGCCCCGTCACCGCTATCGCCGATGACGGGGCGTCAGTGCGTCCGGGCCCCGCCCGGCCCCACCGGCCCGACGTTTGCCGCCCCCCGCCGCTGGACATCCCCCAACCTGAGCCGCCCGCACCCGCGCCCACCCGCGCCGGGCCGGGCGTCCCGCCACCGACAGGTGCCGCCGAACCCTCCGTACGGGTGATCGTCCTTGACGCGGCGGTCCGGAGGGAGGAGCGTTGTCGGCTATGAGGGGCGAGCCCAGCTGCCCGAGGTGCGCCGGTCGGGTCCGCGCCCCCGGCCTGTTTTCGGACACCTGGCAGTGCGACCAGCACGGAGCCGTGCACCCGATGCAGCCGGTGCTGCCCCCGAGCGTGGAGGCGCTCGGCGTGGCCGTCGCCCGTTCCCAGGTCCCGGTGTGGCTGCCCTGGCCGCTGCCGGTCGGCTGGCTCTACACCGGCATCGCGCACGTCGGCGACGACGTCTCCGGCGCCCGCGCCACCGCCGTCGCCTGTTCCGGGCCGGCCCCGCTCGGCGGTTTCGGCGAGCTGGTGCTGGTGGCGGAGGAGCTGGGCGTCGGCCTCGGCGCCCGCTACGCCGGGATGCCCGGTCCCGACCCGGGCGAGTCCGTCGCCCTCTACAAGCCCGCCGACGCCAAGCTGATGGCCGCCGGGCGGCCCACCCCGATGTTCCACGTCCCGGACGCCCCGGCCGACCGCGCCGTGTTCGTCGGCGAGGCCCGCGGGCTCTGGCTGTGGGCCGTCGCGTGGCCCGAGCAGTCCGCGCTGGTGATGTACGACGAGCTCGTCCTCACCGACCTGCGCGAGGCGGGCGCCGAACTGGACCTCCTGCCCTGCGGGGCCCTCTCCCCCCGGCTCCTGGGCTGAGCGCCCTATCCTGGGCCGCATCCGCGAGCTCCAGGAGGTCCGACCCGTGCGCATCGACCTGCACGTCCACAGCACCGCGTCCGACGGCACCGACAGCCCGGCCGAGCTGGTCGCGGCGGCGGTGGCCGCGGGCCTCGACGTCGTCGCGCTCACCGACCACGACACCGTCGCGGGGCACGCCGAGGCCGCCGAGGCCGTGCACGCGCTGCCGCCCGGCACCGCGCTGACCCTCGTGCCAGGGGCCGAGCTGTCCTGCGTCGTGGACGGCATCAGCATGCACCTGCTGGCGTACCTGTTCGACCCGGCCGAGCCGGCCTTCGCGGCCGAGCGGGAGCTGGTGCGCACCGACCGGTTCCGGCGCGGGCAGGCGATCGTCGAGCGCTGCCGGGAGCTGGGGGCGGACATCGACTGGGAGCAGGTGAAGCGGATCGCGGGCGAGGGCTCGGTGGGCCGGCCACACATCGCGAGCGCGCTGGTCGAGGCCGGCGTGGTGGCGACCGTCTCGGACGCCTTCACCGCCGAGTGGCTCGCCAACGGCGGCCGGGCGGACGTCCGCAAGCACGAGACCGACCCGGCCGAGGCGGTCCGGCTGGTCCGGGCGGCCGGCGGCGTGCCGGTGTTCGCCCACCCCGGCGCGGTCAAGCGCGGGCGGACCGTCTCCGACGAGGTGATCGCCGGGCTCGCGGCGGCCGGGCTGGCCGGGCTGGAGGTCGACCACACCGACCACGACGAGGAGACCAGGGCCCGGCTGCGCGGCCTCGCCGGCGAGCTCGGGCTGCTGGTCACCGGGTCCAGCGACTACCACGGCGAGCGCAAGACCGTCCGGCTCGGCGAGCACACCACCGACCCCGGGGTGTACGAGGCGCTGCTGGCCCAGGCCACCGGCGCGAAGCCGATCGGGGGCTGAGCCCGCGCGCGGAGCCGCGCGGGCGTGCGGGAGCGCCGGGGCGGGGTGCGCCCGGAGCGCGCGCCCGGGCGTGCCTTCCGGTTCGGATCGCAGGGCCCCGGCCTGAGCCGAGAACCGCACCCCGGGTGGCGCCCCGTCAGTCCAGGCGGACGCCGCGGCGTTCCGGGTCGCGCAGGTCCGTACCGTGCTCCAGCCAGCGCTCCTGGAGGGCGGCGGCGCCGTGGACGCGCTTCCAGCCGGCCTCGTTGGGGGTCATCGGCAGCAGCGGGAGGAAGCGGACCGGGTCGGCCGGCTCGTCCAGGTCGAGGTCCGGCACCAGGCCGCCCGGCTCGGCGACCAGGACCGAGGTGAACGGCGCGCCCGCCCACAGCGGGGAGCCCAGGTCCAGCGAGCCGCCGGGGGCCACCACCAGGCCCTCCACCTGCGGCGTGGCGGCGAAGGTGGCGAGGCTGCGCAGCACGTCGTCGCGTCCGCCGCGGACGGTCAGGACGAGTTCGGCGCGCGGGCCGCGCACCTGGTCGGCGACCATCGCGGTCGGGTCGGCCATCGGGACGGCGGCCATGCCGAGGGTCGTGTAGCGGACGAGGCCGCCGGCGTCCGGGCCGAAGCGCAGCAGCTCGATCCGGTCGGTGCCGAGGAAGGTGACCGCGGCGCGGCCGCTCGGCTCGCCGAAGGTGGCGATCAGCCGGGCCTCGACGGCCGCCAGCACCGCCTCCCGGGAGAGTTCCGGGGAGGAGCCGTGGGGGTCGCCGAAGATCGGGAAGTCGTGCGCCATGCCCGTGAGCGTATCCCGCGCACCGGGCCCGGCGCCGGTCGCCGGCCGGATGTTAGGGTGAGCGACTGGCCACCGGGAACCATGAGTTCGGGCCTTCCGGGGCCGCGGCGCGAAGGAGGTGGTTGCGGTGGATACCGGCCGAGATCGGAGTACCGGCAGCTCTCCCCAGCGCCCTTCCCGCACGTCCCGCCCCGCCCGCTGATCCCGTAGCGGCGACCGGGGGCGGCCCGCGGAGAAACCGGCCGGGAGAGCTCCCCGCCCTTCACCGGTGTTCCTCGCCGTCGCACCCGCGGCCCTCCGCCCGCTCGCGCCGCACGTGCGGCGGCTCCTGTTCCAGGGAGCCTGCCATGTCGATGATCAACAACCTGCGCGCCGCCGTCCGCCCGGGCCGCCGCCGTCCGGCCACCGGCCGCTACGACACCGTGCCGCCGGGTGATGCCGGCTCGGCCGTGGTGGACTGCGCGGTCTACCAGGACGGCCGTCGGCACGGGCAGCGCTGCAGCCCGCGCGAGGCCGCCCGGCGGGTCCGGGCCGCGCGTCAACTGCCGGGTGGAGTGGGCTCGTTCAGCTGGATCGGACTGCACGAGCCGACCGAGGAGGAGTTCGAGGGCATCGCCCAGCGCTTCGGGCTGCACCCGCTCGCGGTCGAGGACGCGGTGCACGCGCACCAGCGGCCCAAGGTCGAGCGCTACGACGACGTGCTGTTCGCGGTGTTCAAGACGATCCGCTACGTCGAGCACGACCAGCTGACGCCGACCAGCGAGGTCGTGGAGACCGGCGAGCTGATGGTCTTCGCCGGGCGGGACTTCGTGATCACCGTCCGGCACGGCGGTCACGGCTCGCTCCAGGACCTGCGCCACCGGCTGGAGGCGGACGCGGACGAGGCCGGGCTGCTCGCCAAGGGCCCGGCCGCGGTGCTGCACGCGATCGCCGACCACGTCGTGGACAACTACCTGCTGGTCGCCGAGCGGCTGCAGAACGACGTGGACGAGATCGAGTTCGACGTCTTCTGCAACCGCGGCGGGCGCGGCACCGACGTCGGCCGGGTCTACCAGCTCAAGCGCGAGGTGCTGGAGTTCAAGCGGGCGGTGGTCCCGCTGCTGCGCCCGATGCAGCAGCTCTCGGAGCCGCAGCAGGGGCTCGTCGACCCGGACGTCCAGAAGTACTTCCGGGACGTCGCCGACCACCTGGCGCGGGTGACCGAGCAGGTGCACGGCTTCGACGAACTGCTCAACTCACTGCTCCAGGCGAACCTCGCGCAGGTGTCCGTCGCGCAGAACGAGGACATGCGCAAGATCACCGCCTGGGCCGCGATCTTCGCCGTGCCCACCATGATCACCGGCGTGTACGGCATGAACTTCGACTACATGCCCGAGCTGCACCACCGGTTCGGCTACCCGCTGGTGCTCGGCACGGTGGCCGTGATCTGCGTGGCGATGTACCGCGGCTTCCGCCGCAACGGCTGGCTGTAGCGCACGCCCCGGCCGGCGGGACGCCGTCAGCGCCGCCCGGCGCGGGCCACCAGCACCAGGCCGAGCAGGATCAGCACCACCGCCGGGTAGGCGGCCGCCGGGGGCCACTGGCCGAGCCAGAGCGCCGCGATCAGCGCCGCGCCCGGGGCCTCCAGCAGGATGGCGGTGGAGGTGACGGACGGGCCGAGCGTGCGCACCACGCGGTTGCTCAGCGAGTGGCCGAGGAACTGCGCGGCGACCATCAGCAGCACGATCTGCCACCACACCCCGGCCGGCCAGCCGGACATCCGCGTCCCGGCGGCCAGGCAGACTCCCAGCAGCACGACCGCCGTGGTGGCGTAGCAGACCAGCGTGTACGCGGTGGTGCTGACGGTCTTGCGGACCTCGGCGCCCAGCAGCATGTACCCGGCCGCGGCCAGGCCCGCGCCGAGCGCGAGGGCGTCGCCGAGGAGCGCGCGCGGGGAGAGCGAGAGGTCGACGCCGGTGAGCACCAGCACGCCGGCGAAGGCGGCGCCCATGCCGAGCCAGACCATCCGTGGCGCCCGGGTGCCGAACAGCCGCATCAGCAGGATCGTCCACAGCGGGGACGTGGTGACCAGGGCGGTCGCCGAGGCCACCGAGGTCATCCGCAGGCTCGGCATCCAGAGTGCGAAGTGCAGCGCGAGCAGGGCGCCGGCCGCGGCCGCGAGCAGCAGCGCCCGCCGGCCGATCCCGCGCAGCTCGGCGCGGTGGCGCAGCAGCGCGTACGGGCCGATCACGCCGACCGACATGACGTTGCGCCAGAACGCGATCGCGAGCGCCGGCGCGGCGGTGGCGCTGATCAGCGGGCCGGAGAGCGAGATGCCGCTGATGGAGACGGCGAGCAGCAGGAGGTCGAGGGTGGGCAGCGGGTGCGAGGGGGACGCACCGGCGGTGGGCGCGGGGGCGGTGGCGGGCCGGGCGGCGGGCACGGCGCTCCTTCGCGGGCGAGGGTGGCTGGCGGGGTGGCTGAGCGGGTCTCACCGTAAGGCCCGTGCCAGAGCGATGGAACTGTCGCCCGACGGGTGAGACGGCCCGTACGAGGCGGAGGCCGTACGCTGTGGGCCATGGACCGTACGCCCGCCACCGCCGACGACTTCCTCGACCAGGCCCTCCTGGAGGAGGCCGCGAAGAAGTCCGGACTGCTCTGGGTCCGCGCCGACGGCCAGGAGCAGTCCCGCCCGGTCTGGCACGCGTGGCACGACGGCGCCGTGGTCGTCGTCGGCGACGGCGGCGAGCAGCCGCTGCACGGCCTGGCCGCCGGCTCCGGCGCCGTGGTCACCGTCCGCAGCAAGGACAAGGGCGGGCGGCTCACCGGCTGGCCGGCCCGGGTCACCGAACTGGCCCCGCACAGCGAGGCCTGGCTGGGCGCGGTCGAGGAGCTCAAGGGCAAGCGGCTGAACGCGCCCGACACCGACACCATCGCCGACCGCTGGGCCCGCGAGTGCCGGGTGCTGCGGCTGGAGCCGGCCGGCGCCCTGGCCGAGCGCCCGGGCGCGATGCCGGACGGCTCGCACGCCGCCGTGCCGCCGGCGACCCCGGCGACCACCCGCCGGCCGATCCCGGCCGGCCTGCCCAAACTGCTGTTCAAGCGCCGCTGAAGGTTCGCCTCCGGTACTCCGTCGCGACGGTGCCTCGTCGGGCCGCTCCCGCACGCCGCGGGTAGCCTTGGCCAACGGGTGCGCCGCGGCGCGCGCCCAGCACGGTTTCGGACCGGTCGAGCGAGTCGAGGGAGTTCATGGCAGGGCCAGGCACCCGGGTCTTCATCTCCCATCTCTCCGCGATCGCGGTCTTCGACCCGAACGGGGACCAGGTCGGCCGGGTCCGCGACGTGGTCGTCACCCTGCGCCTGGGCGGGCGCCCGCCGCGGGTGCTCGGACTCGTGGTCGAGGTGGTCGGACGGCGCCGGATCTTCCTCCCGATGACCAGGATCACCAGCCTGGAGTCCGGCCAGGTGCTCACCACCGGCGTGATCAACCTGCGCCGCTTCGAGCAGCGCCCCGCCGAGACCCTCGTCCTCGCCGAGCTGCTGGACCGCACCGTCACGTGGTCGAAGACCGACGAGCCGGTCACCGTGCTGGACGTCGGCATGGTCCAGAGCCGGCTGCGCGAGTGGGAGATCAGCAAGGTCTTCGTCCAGGTCGGCCGGGCCGGGCGGCTGCGCAAGGGCAAGGGCGAGCGGCTCACCCTGGACTGGCAGGACGTCACCGGCTTCGCCCTGCTCGAACAGGACCAGGGCGCGGCCAACCTGCTCGCCACCTTCGAGCAGCTGCGCCCCGCCGACCTCGCCGGCGTGATGCACCACCTGTCCGCCAAGCGCCGAGCCGAGGTGGCCGCCGCGCTCGACGACGAGCGGCTCGCCGACGTCCTGGAGGAGCTCCCCGAGGACGACCAGGTCGAGATCATCGGCAAGCTCCAGGAGGAGCGCGCCGCCGACGTCCTGGAGGCGATGGACCCGGACGACGCCGCCGACCTGCTCTCCGAGCTGCCGAACGACGAGGCCGAGCGCCTGCTCCAGCTGATGGAGCCGGACGAGGCCGAGCCGGTGCGCCGCCTGCTGTCCTACGAGGAGGACACCGCGGGCGGTCTGATGACCACCGAGCCGGTCGTGCTGGAGCCGGACGCGACGGTCGCCGAGGCCCTCGCCCGGATCCGGGTGCGCGACCACAAGCCCGCGCTCGCCGCGCAGGTCTTCGTCTGCCGCCCGCCCAACGAGACCCCGACCGGCCGCTACCTCGGCACCGTGCACTTCCAGCGGCTGCTGCGCGAGCCCCCGTACGTCCTGGTCGGCTCGTTGGTCGACGACGACCTCGACCCGCTGCCGCCGGACACCCCGCTGCCGCTGATCACCAGCTACCTGGCGACCTACAACCTGGTCGCGGCCCCGGTCGTCGACGACGCGGACCACCTGCTCGGCGCCGTCACCGTCGACGACGTGCTCGACCACCTGCTGCCGGAGGACTGGCGCGACGCCGCGCTGCACGCCCGGGACCACGACCAGCACGAGACGGAAGGGGCGATCGGTGGACGCTGACCGCAAGGGACGGGCGGACGACGACCCCGCACGCCGGCGACTGCGCGGCGAGCTGCGGGAACTGCGCCAGCTGCGCGAGCTGCGCACCCGCGAGGGCAGCAGCCGCGAGCGCCTGGAGACCTCCCCGATCAGCGGCTCCAACCGCGCCCGGTTCGACCAGCCGCGCACCGCCCGGCCGGGCCTGCTCTCCCTGCCCTCGTACGACCCGGAGGCCTTCGGCAAGCTCTCCGAGCGCATCGCCCGCTTCCTCGGCACCGGACGGTTCATCGTCTGGATGACCGTGGTGATCATCATCTGGGTGGCCTGGAACACCCTGCTCCCGGACGACGTGCGCTTCGACTCCTACCCGTTCATCTTCCTGACCCTGGTCCTGTCGCTGCAGGCCTCCTACGCGGCGCCGCTGATCCTGCTCGCGCAGAACCGCCAGGACAACCGGGACCGCGTCAACATGGAGCAGGACCGGGCCCGCAGCGACCGCAACATCGCCGACACCGAGTACCTGACCCGCGAGGTGGCGGCGCTGCGCCAGGGCCTCGGCGAGGTCGCGACCCGGGACTTCATCCGTTCCGAACTCCAGTCCCTGCTGAAGGAGATCGAGGAGCGCCGGGAGACCAGCGAGGCGCTGTGACCGGCGGCACGCTACCGACGGGTTAAGGGGATCGGCGGGCGCCGTACCATCAAGGCATGGCCAACGAGACAGAGGTCGCGGCCGGCGTCACGGAGGACTCCGTGCGCCAGGCGCTGTCGACCGTCAACGACCCGGAGATCAACCGCCCGATCACCGAGATCGGCATGGTGAAATCGGTCGAGATCGCCGAGGGCGGCGCGGTGCGGGTCGCGGTCTACCTGACCGTCTCCGGCTGTCCGATGCGCGAGACCATCGTCACCCGGGTCCGCGAGGCGGTCGGACGGGTCCCCGGCGTGAGCGGCGTCGAGGTCGAGCTCGACGTGATGAGCGACGAGCAGCGCAAGGAGCTCTCCCAGCTGCTGCGCGGCGGCGCCCCCGAGCGGGAGATCCCGTTCGCCAAGCCCGGCACCCTCACCCGCGTCTACGCCGTCGCCTCCGGCAAGGGCGGCGTCGGCAAGTCCTCGGTGACCGTCAACCTGGCCGCCGCGATGGCCGCGGACGGCCTGAAGGTCGCCGTGGTGGACGCCGACATCTACGGCCACAGCGTGCCGCGCATGCTGGGCGTCGAGGGCCGGCCCACCCAGGTCCAGGACATGATCATGCCGCCGCAGGCGAACGGCGTGAAGGTCATCTCGATCGGCATGTTCACCCCGGGCAACGCCCCGGTCGTGTGGCGCGGCCCGATGCTGCACCGCGCCCTCCAGCAGTTCCTCGCCGACGTGTACTGGGGCGACCTGGACGTGCTGCTGCTGGACCTGCCGCCCGGCACCGGCGACATCGCGATCTCGGTGGCGCAGCTGGTCCCGAACGCCGAGATCCTGATCGTCACCACCCCGCAGATGGCCGCCGCCGAGGTGGCCGAGCGGGCCGGCACGATCGCGGTGCAGACGCACCAGAAGATCGTCGGCGTGATCGAGAACATGTCCGGCATGCCGTGCCCGCACTGCGACGAGATGATCGACGTCTTCGGCACCGGTGGCGGCCAGACCGTCGCGGAGGCGCTCACCCGCACCGTCGGCGCGACCGTGCCGGTGCTCGGCTCGATCCCGATCGACGTCCGCCTGCGCGAGGGCGGCGACGACGGCCGCCCGGTCGTGCTCGCCGCGCCCGACTCCCCGGCCGGCGCCGCCCTGCGCGCCGTCGCCGGCAAGCTCGGCGGGCGCCAGCGCGGCCTGTCCGGCATGTCGCTCGGCCTGACGCCCAGGAACAAGTTCTAGCCGTACGTCACGAGGGGCCGGGTGGTGCGCCACCCGGCCCCTCGGCGCGTTCGCGGACGGCGCCGGTACCGGTGCCGGTGCCGTGGCGCTAGGGGCGGGTGTAGGCGGTCAGGTCCGGGACGGTCGAGAAGCCGGCGCCGTAGGCGCTGACGCCGCGGCCGTACGCGCCCAGCAGGACGCCGGGGGCCTCGCCGGCCAGCACCCAGCCGTACTCGGACTCGCGGTAGCGGAACGGCTGCGGCAGCCCGTTCACCGGCAGGCTCAGGGTGGACCAGCCGGGGCCGGCCAGGTCGTCGGCGAGGTCCCACGCGAGGGAGCTCTGCTGTTCCAGCCAGTCCTGGCGCAGCGCCCGGTCCAGCTGGCCGGGCCAGGTGGCGGCGAGCAGGCCGGAGCCGGCCAGCCAGGCGGCGGAGGAGGCGGAGGTCGCCTCCAGGGTGCCGGTGTTGTCGGCGCTGCGGCGGCTGTCGCGGCGGGCGACGGTGACGACGACGGCGAACTTGCGCACGTCGCGCGGCTCGAACTGGCGGGCCGGCTCCTCGCCGTGGCCGAGGGTGCCGTAGTCGACCCCGGCGGACGCCCCGCCGCGGGGGCCGCCGGCGCCGGCCTGCATCAGGTAGCGGCGGCCGGTCCAGCCGTCGTCCAGGCCGTACCACGGGAAGTCGGCGGACAGGTAGGGCACCAGCGGGTCCGCCGGGCCGGCCTGCCCGCCGACCACCGGGCCGCCGGCCGTGGCCGTCGCCCCTCCCGCCTGACTCGTCGCGTCCATCCCCGGGCCTCCTCTAAAGCACGTGTGCCTGCCGGGACCCCGCTCCCTTGGTGGCGGGCCCCGGCGCCCCCGCCGCGCGTCCTGCGGCCCGCGCGGGCGCGGGAACTGACGGACAGCTCGACGGGAACAATCAGCACAATAGCGGCGCGCACGCCGCCGCCCCGCTCAACCGTGCGGGCGAGCGGGGCGGCGGCGTGGCCGAAGAGCGACGGCGCGGGGGCGCGGTCAGGTCGCGTCGGGGTCGAACGGGGGGCGCTCGCCGGGCTGGAGCGGCGGGCCGGCGGAGGCGGCGGCCGGGGCGGCGGCCTTGTCGAAGCTGACGCTGCCGGCGCGGCCGTTCACCGGGCCGGTGGGCTTGTCGTCCAGGACCGACCGGATGTCCAGCGAGTCCTTCATGTCCTTGAGGCCCAGCGGGTCCTCGTTGCCGCCCATGAGCTGCTTGCGGACGAAGGTCTTGGGGTGCAGGTCCTCGAACTCGAAGTCCTTGAACTCCGGGCCGAGCTCGCTGCGGATGTCCTCCTTCGCGCTGTCGGCGAAGGAGCGGACCTTGCGGATGAAGCCCATCGTGTCCTGGATCAGCTTCGGAAGCTTGTCGGGGCCGAAGATGATGATCGCCATGACGATCAGGGTCAGGATCTCCAGCCCGCCTACGTCGCTGAACACCTATGCTCCCTAGCTCGCCGGACGACGGTTCCTACAGGGTAATGGCCATCGGCGGGTCTCCGGTCCACGGTGTGATGAACCCGTGGTAAAGACCGGCCGATGGCCGGAAGCCGTCCGCGAGCGGCGCTGTGGCGCGGGTCTTGAGGACCGGGTCTAGCGGAGTTCCCGGTGCAGGGCGGTCAGCCCGCCCACCGGGCGGTCCGGCAAGGGGGTCGCCTCGCGCGTCGCGGCGACCGGGAAGCCCGGGAAGTCCACCGGGACCTGCGCGTTCATCGGGACCAGTCCGCCACCGCGGCCGGGGGTGCCGGCCGAGCCGACCGGGCTCACCGACGTACCGTGCTGGTCCTCGCTCTGCGCGCTCAGGCCGCCGACGCCGCCCAGCGTCACCGCGGCCACCGAGAAGGCGCCGGCGGCGGCGAAGACGAAGCGGCGCCCGCGCGGCGCGGACGGCCGGACCACGGCCACCGCGGCGGCGGGCTGCGGCCGGGCCGGGGCCTCGGGGCGCGCGGCGCGGCGGCCCATCAGCGGGCGCAGGACGGCCCCGCCGCGGCCGAACGCGCGCGGGTCGACCCCGGGCAGCGGGGTGCCGGCGCCGAGCGCGCCCGCGCCGAAGGAGGCGCCGGCGCCGCGGCCGAAGGAGCCGCCGTCGAGCCGGCTGCCGCCGAGCGTGCCGGGGCCGGTGACGCCGCCGCCGGGCAGGTCGTCGTCGTCCCGGCCGTCGCGCCAGTCGGAGCCGGGCTGCTCGTCGTCCGGCAGGCTCCCGACGGCCATCAGGCGGGCCATCAGGCCCGAGGACGGGCCGGGGGTGCCGGTGCGGGTCAGCAGGTGCTTGACGCCGCGGCCCTCGTCCGCCTCGGCCAGGCACTGCGGGCAGGTCGCCAGGTGGGCCTGGACGCGTTCGCGGGAGTCGTGTCCGAGCTCGCCGTCCAGGAAGGCGGACAGGCGCTCGCCGAGGTGGTGCTCCTCGGCGGCGGGCTCGGCGGGGCGCACGGCCACGGCCCGCAGCTCGGCGTCGCCGGGCAGCGGGGCGGCGGACGGCAGCGGCTCGCCCGGCTCGTCACCGCCGCGGCGGCCGGGCAGGGACCAGCCCCGCCTGGCGGCGGACCGGCCGGACGGCTCCGGACGGCCCGACCCCGAGCGGCCGGTTCCGCTCACGATCGCCTCCGTCCGCGCCCGCCCGGTGCCGCCGGGACCTCGCCGGCGGCGGCGCCCACCGGCACCGGCTCCTCCGAGCCGCCGCGGCGCTCGCGCCCGGGGGCCGAGCCGGGGGCGCGGTGCTTGAGCGCGGCGCGCAGGTGGGAGCGGCCGCGGTGGATGCGGCTGCGGACGGTGCCGAGCTTGACGCCCAGCGTGGCGGCGATCTCCTCGTAGGACAGGCCCTCGATGTCGCAGAGCACCACGGCGGCGCGGAACTCCGGCGCGAGGGTGTCCAGCGCCTGCTGGACGTCGGCGTCGAAGTGGGTGTCGCTGAAGTGCTGGGCCGGGCTGGGCTCGCGGGAGGCGAGGCGCTCGGCCGCGTCGTCGCCGAGCGCGTCGAAGCGGATGCGCTGGCGGCGGCGGACCATGTCCAGGAACAGGTTGGTGGTGATCCGGTGCAGCCAGCCCTCGAACGTGCCGGGGGTGTACGTGGACAGCGAACGGAACACCCGGACGAAGACCTCCTGCGTGAGGTCCTCGGCGTCGTGCTGGTTGCCCGTCAGGCGGTAGGCGAGGCGGTAGACGCGGGCACTGTGGGCCTCGACGATCTCCTCCCACGTGGGGGGAGTCCAGGACTGCGCGTCGGGGCCCTCGGTGAAGGTCGCGAGGGCGGGGGCCTCGGTGGTACCGGCGTCCGGCGTCGCGGCGGCGGGCTGGTCCAGGTCGGAGTGCGCAGGCTGGTTCATCACGGGCTTCGGCGTACGGGCCGACGCGGTGCCGCGGACGTGCCGCCGCACGGGGACGTCGCCCTCGGCCACACCTCCTCGGTCGGCTCTTCTGCCCAGCAGGGCCACCACCATATCCACCTCACCCGTCAAGCCCGGATAAAAGTGCCCGGGAGGTCTCCCGCACCCGGTCCCTCCTCACAACGGCCCGCCGCCGTACGCGGTTCCCGCCCGGCCAGTAATCTGTGGCAGGAAATATCGACATCCCCCGGCACCGGGCCGCCACCCGGGGCTCCGAAAGAGGCAGCCATCAGCGAGTTCGGGCCCGCGCGCGCGGCCCTCGCAGACACCTACGTGGGCGAGGACGCGGTGCTGACCTACGCCCGGGCGCAGTCCGCGCGGACGGGGATAAAGGCGATCGGGCCGAGCGGCGGGGCGTGCCTGAGACTGATGGCGGCCGCGCTGGACGCCAAGGCGGTCGCCGAGATCGGTACCGGGACGGGCGTCTCCGGGGTCTACCTGCTGCGCGGGATGCGGCCGGACGGCGTGCTGACCACCGTGGACTCCGAGCCGGTGCGCCAGCAGCTGGCGCGCGAGGCGTACCAGGCGGCGGGTTTCGCGGCCAACCGCTCGCGGTTCATACCGGGACGGGCGCTGGAGGTGCTGCCGAGGCTCGCGGACGGCCAGTACGACCTCGTGTTCTGCGACGGCGATCCGGCGGAGTCGCGGGAGTACCTGGCGGAGGCGCTGCGGCTGCTGCGGCCGGGCGGGATGGTCTGCTTCGAGGGGGTCTTCCAGGAGGGCCGGCTGGCCGAGCCGGAGCTGCAGGACCCGCAGACGGACGCGGTGCGCAACCTGGTCCAGGACGTCCGGGAGAGCGACGGGCTGCTGCCCGCGCTGCTGCCGGTCTCGGACGGGCTGCTCTGCGCCGTCAAGCGCTGAGCGCCCCCGGGAGCGCCTCCGGGCCGGTCCCGGGCCGGTCCCGGGAAGCCGCCGGCCCGGGCCGACATGACGTCGGACCCGGGCCGGCAGTACATCTCCAGGAGATGGGGAGCACCCGCTGCGGTCAGCCGCAGGCCTTCTTCAGGGCCTCGCCGAGGGCGTCGGCCTCGTCAGGCGTGAGCTCCACCACGAGGCGTCCGCCGCCTTCGAGCGGAACGCGCATGATGATGCCCCGCCCCTCTTTGGTGACTTCGAGCGGGCCGTCACCCGTCCGCGGCTTCATGGCCGCCATGCTCGTTCCCCTTCCTGCAACCGCTCAGCTACGCACCGGCAGTCCGTCCACCGCCGGTATCGAACGCATTGATCGGAAGCCATTATCCCGCATGCCACGGCCTGATGACCAACATCACTCTCGGTGCAACCTCGGCCGGATCCGCCCCAACCGCCGCATTTGCCGTCATAAGCCCCGGCACGCCGGCGGTGCGGACACCACCGGAAGGTGCGATACCTCACACTCCCCAGGCGGCCCGGTGCTCCGGCATCCTGACACCCGACGAGACCGCAGCGATCACAAGGGAGACCCCTCGCCCATGTCCGATTCCGTGCTGTACGAGCTGGACGGCGGCCTGGCCGTCATCACGATCAACCGTCCGGAGGCGATGAACGCGCTGGACGTCGCGACGAAGGTCGCGCTGCGGGACACGATGACCGCCGCGGCGGCCGACCCGGCGGTGCGCGCCGTGCTGCTGACCGGGGCGGGCGAGCGCGCGTTCTGCGTCGGACAGGACCTCAACGAACACCTCGCGATGCTCAAGCGGGCCGACGAGACCGGCGAGGGCGCGCTGCGGACCGTCGCCGAGCACTACAACCCGCTGGTGCGGGCGCTGGCGGGCATGCGCAAGCCGACCGTCGCGGCGGTCGGCGGGGTCGCGGCGGGCGCGGGCGCCTCGCTCGCCTTCGCCTGCGACTTCCGGATCCTGTCCGAGAAGGCCGGCTTCAACACCGCGTTCGCCGGGATCGGGCTGACCGCGGACTCGGGCGCCTCCTGGACGCTCCCCCGGCTGGTCGGGCACGCCAAGGCCACCGAGCTGCTGATGCTGCCGCGGACGGTCAGGGCCACCGAGGCGATGGAGCTGGGCCTGGCCACCAAGGTCGTCGCGCCCGAGGAACTGGCCGCCACCGCACGGGTCTTCGCCCGCGAGCTGGCCGAGGGCCCGACGGTGGCCTACGGCGCCATCAAGGAGTCGCTGGCGTACGGGGCTTCGCACTCGCTGGACGAACTGCTCGACAAGGAGGACGAGCTGCAGACCCTGGCCGGTGAGAGCGAGGACCACCGGATCGCGGTCCGCGCCTTCATCGCCAAGGAGAAGCCCGCCTACCGGGGCCGCTGAGCGCCGCGTTACCGGGGCCGCCGGGCCTTGCCGGACGGGCTCCGGAGCTCGGTGCGCACGTGGCAGGCCGCCAGGTGGTCGTCGACCAGGCCGCAGGCCTGCATGAGCGCGTAGGCGGTGGTGGGGCCGACGAAGCGGAAGCCCTCCTTCTTGAGCGCCTTCGCGAGCGCCGTCGACCCGGGCGTGACGGCCGGGACCTCCGCGAGCGTGCGGGGGGCCGGCCGGTCCGGGTCGCCGGCGAAGCCCCAGATCAGCTCCTCCAGGCCGCCGTCGAGCCCGCGGGCGACCCGGGCGTTGGCGATGGCCGCCTCGATCTTGGCCCGGTTGCGGATGATGCCGGCGTCGGCGAGCAGCCGCTCGACGTCGGCCTCGCCGAACTCGGCGACCGCGGCGATCTCGAAACCGGCGAACGCGGCCCGGAAGCCCTCGCGGCGGCGCAGGATGGTCAGCCAGGACAGACCGGACTGGAAGGCCTCCAGGCAGACCCGTTCGAACAGGGCGTCGTCGCCGTGCACCGGGCGGCCCCACTCGGTGTCGTGGTAGACCCGGTAGTCGTCGGTCGAGTCGCCCCAGCCGCAGCGGCGCAGGCCGTCGGCGCCGAGGACGGTGCCGTCCTGCGGACCGGTCACCGGTCCTCCACCGGCTTCGCGTCCTCGGGCGCCCCGGCCGGCTCGACGACCTTGGCGAACGCCTCCAGGCCCGGCAGCGGTTCGGCGCCGGCGTCGGGTCCCGTGGTGGCCTCGACCGCGCCGCGCAGGTGGGCGGCGGCCTCCAGTTCGGCGATCCGCGAGTCGCGGTAGGCGAGTTCGGCGCCGAGGCGGTCCAGGACGTCGTCGACCTCGTCCATCCGGTAGCCGCGCACGGCCATCGGCAGGCGCAGGTCGTCCACGTCCGTCTTGTGCAGCGGACGGTCCTGCGGCAGCCGCGCCGCGAGGCGGTCCTGAACCGCCTCGGGCATCGAACCGCCGCCGCCGAGCGCCACCAGCGCGGCGCCGCCGACCACCACGGCCATGGCGACCACGATCACCCAGAACACGAGCTGTCCTCCCGACTTCCCGGCCGGCCTGCTGTCAGGTGCCCGGACCGCGCTGATCATGACAGCATGGTCCCTAGTGAGGCCGGGGGCCATCATCGCACCCTGGGGAGCCGTGGAGGAGACATCGGTGGCGCTGCGCCTGGGACCGCGCGAATTCGGTGACGACGAGCTGGTGATCATGGCCATCGTCAACCGGACCCCGGACTCGTTCTTCGACCGGGGGGCGACGTTCGCGGACGAGGCCGCCTTCGCGGCCGCCGACCGGGCGGTGGCCGAGGGCGCCGCGATCCTGGACATCGGCGGGGTCAAGGCCGGGCCGGGCGACGAGGTCACCGTCGAGGAGGAGCTGCGCCGCACGGTGCCGTTCGTCGCGGAGCTGCGCAAGCGCCACCCGGACGCCGTGATCAGCGTGGACACCTGGCGGCACGAGGTCGGCGAGGCGGTCTGCGAGGCCGGCGCGGACCTGCTGAACGACGCCTGGGGCGGGGTGGACCCGAAGCTCGCCGAGGTGGCCGCGCGGTACGACGCGGGGCTGGTCTGCACGCACGCGGGCGGCGCCGAGCCGCGCACCCGGCCGCACCGGGTGGGCTACGAGGACGTCATGGCGGACATCCTGCGGGTGACCGTCGGCCTGGCCGAGCGGGCCGTGGAGCTGGGCGTGCGGCGGGACGCGCTGATCATCGACCCCGGGCACGACTTCGGCAAGAACACCCGGCACTCGCTGGAGGCGACCCGGCGGCTGCCGGAGATGACCGCGACCGGCTTCCCGGTGCTGGTGTCGCTGTCCAACAAGGACTTCGTCGGCGAGACGCTCGACAAGCCGGTGGACGAGCGGCTGCTGGGCACGCTCGCGACGACGGCCGTCTCGGCCTGGCTGGGCGCGCGGGTCTACCGGGTGCACCAGGTCGCCGAGACCCGGCAGGTGCTGGACATGGTCGCCTCGATCCGGGGCACCCGGCCCCCGGCGGTGGCCCGCCGGGGACTGGCCTGACCGCGGCGCCCGGATCCGGTCGGCCCGGATCCCGCTTGCCCGGATCCCGTCGGCTCGGATCCCGTCGGCTCAGATCTCGTTGACCGGCCGGCGGGCGTCGGCGAGGATCTTCAGGACGTCGTCGATCTCGTCGGTGATGTGGAACAGCTCCAGGTCGCGCGGGGCCGCCTTGCCCTGCGCGACGAGGGTGTTCTTGAGCCACTCGTAGAGCCCGCCCCAGTAGGAGCTGCCGAAGAGGATCACCGGGAAGCGGGTGACCTTCTTCGTCTGGACGAGGGTGAGCGCCTCGAACAGCTCGTCCAGCGTGCCCAGCCCGCCGGGCAGGACCACGAAGCCCTGGGCGTACTTCACGAACATCGTCTTGCGGACGAAGAAGTAACGGAAGTTCAGCCCGAGGTCGACGAACTCGTTGAGCCCCTGCTCGAAGGGCAGCTCGATGCCGAGGCCCACGCTCAGGCCGCCGGCCTCGGAGGCGCCGCGGTTGGCGGCCTCCATGGCCCCCGGGCCGCCGCCGGTGATCACCGCGTAGCCGGCCTCGGCGAGCGCGCGGCCGATGGCCACGCCGGACTCGTACTCGGGCGAGTCGACCGGCGTCCGGGCCGAGCCGAACACGCTGATCGCGGGCGGGAGTTCGGCGAGGGCGCCGAAGCCCTCGACGAACTCCGAGGTGATCCGCAGCACCCGCCACGGATCGGTGTGCAGCCAGTCGGTCGGCCCGGTGGTGTCCAGCAGGCGCTGGTCCGTGGTGCTCGTGCCGACCTGGTCCCGGCGCACCAGCACCGGGCCCTTCTGCTTCTCCGGCCAGGCCTTCTTCTTCCGCGGCACGCCGACCTGCTCGGGGCCGTGCCCGTACTGCTTCTCGTCTCCGGTGCCTGTCATGACGAAACCCTACGCCGGACCTCCCCCGTTTTCAGGCAACGGGGGAAGGTCGGTTGGGGAACCGGAAGATGGCGTTCGGCTTCTGATCGGATCAGCTGCCGGGCGGCCGGCGGTCAGCTGGTGAGCCAGGCGCGCAGCCGCTCCTCGGCCTCGGCGATGGCGCTCAGCGAGCAGTGCTCCTCCCGCTTGTGCGCGAGGTTCGGGTCACCGGGGCCGTAGTTGACCGCCGGGACGCCGAGCGCGCTGAAGCGGGCGACGTCGGTCCAGCCGAACTTGGCCCTGGCCTGGCCGCCGGTGGCCGCCAGGAAGGCCTGCGCGGCCGGCTGGGCGAGGCCGGGCAGGGCGCCGGGGGCGAAGTCGGTGACGGTCACCTCGAAGCCGTCGAAGACCTCGCGGACGTGCTTCTCCGCCTCCGCCTCGCTGCGGTCCGGCGCGTAGCGGAAGTTGACCGTCACGACGCACTCGTCCGGGATGACGTTGCCGGCCACGCCGCCGTCGATCCGCACCGCGTTCAGGCCCTCGCGGTACTCCAGGCCGTCGATCTCCACCCGGCGCGGCTCGTAGGCCGCGAGCCGGGAGAGCACCTCGGCGGCGTGGTGGATGGCGTTGTCGCCGAGCCAGCTGCGGGCCGCGTGGGCGCGCACGCCGGTGAGCCTGACCTGGGCCCGCAGGGTGCCCTGGCAGCCGCCCTCGACGACGCCGCCGCTGGGCTCCAGCAGCACCGCGAAGTCGGCGGCCAGCCAGTCGGGCCGCTCCCTGGCGAGGTGGCCGAGGCCGTTGCGGTGGGCCTCCACCTCCTCGCAGTCGTAGAACACGAAGGTCAGGTCGCGGTTGGGCTCGGGCAGCGTGGCCGCGAGCCGCAGCTGGACGGCGACACCGGACTTCATGTCCGAGGTGCCGCAGCCGTAGAGCAGATCCCCGTCGACGTACGAGGGCACGTTGTCGGCGATCGGGACGGTGTCCAGGTGGCCGGCCAGCAGGACGCGCTCGGAGCGGCCGAGGCGGGTGCGGGCCACCACGTTGTTCCCGTACCGGTCGACGGTCAGGTGCGGGTAGGCGCGCAGGGCGGCCTCCACGGCGTCGGCGAGCGGCTGCTCGTCGCCGCTCACGGACGGGAAGTCGACGAGGCGGGCGGTCAGCGTGCCGCCGTCGAGGGTGAGGTCCAGGGGCGTCGTCTCGGGGCTGCTCATGACGCCAGCCTAGTGCGCGCCGCGGAGACCCTGCGTAGCGGTCCTGTGACAGGGTCGGCGAAGCGTAACGGCAACCGGGGGGCGCCGCACACCCGTCCGAGTGGGTACGGTGTCGGATCAAGAAGCAGGCGCGAGAGGGGCGAGGGTGGCCAGGAAGAAGAGCAGCGAGGACCAGGGCGACGAATTGGAGCCCCCCCGCCGCGGGCCGCTGCGTGCCCTGCTGCTCGTGATCGTCGGGCTGCTCGGTCTCGCGCTCGTCGGCGGGGCGGCCGTGGTCGGCATCTGGTGGTTCGGTTTCAAGGGCACCGAGCCCGAGGGCTGCACGGTGAAGACCGCGACCGGCGAGGGCACCCTGGAGGTGTCGCAGGCCGCCAACGCCGCGACGATCGCCGCGGTGGCCCGCTCGCGCGGGCTGCCGGACCGGGCGACGGCGATCTCGCTGGCCACGGCCATGCAGGAGTCCAAGCTGCGCAACCTCGCCGGCGGCGACCGGGACTCGCTCGGCCTGTTCCAGCAGCGCCCCTCGATGGGCTGGGGCACCGCGGCGCAGATCCAGGACCCGGTCTACGCGACCAACAAGTTCCTGGACGGCCTGGTCAAGGTGCCCGGCTACACCCGGCTGCCGCTGACCGACGCCGCCCAGGCGGTGCAGAAGAGCGGCTACCCGCAGGCGTACGCCAAGCACGAGACCAAGGCGACGCTGCTCACCTCGGCGCTGGCCGGCCGCGAGCCCGCCTCGTTCAGCTGCGTCGTGCACGACTACGCCAAGCCGGGAACGGACGACTCCGCCGACTCCGCCTCGCCGACCGCGTCCGCCTCCGCGACCCCGGCGGCGGCGCCGGACCGCACCCAGGTGCTCTCCGACCGGGTGCGCCGCGAGTTCGGCCGCACGGTCGCCGCGGCCCCCGGCTACACGTCGTCGATCAAGGGGGCCGAGAACGCCGTCGCGCTGACCCCGGACCCGTCCGCCGCCGCGCTGACCACCTCGGCGGACGCCGGGGCCGACGCCGCCGCGGCCGCCGAGCGGGCGAGCGGCTGGGAGGTCGCGCACTGGGCGGTCGCCCAGGCGCAGCAGCTGGGCATCGCGACGGTGGCCTACGACGGGAAGATCTGGCGCAAGACCTCGTCGGAGGACGGCTGGCAGTCGCAGCCGACGGGGACGACGACCAAGCTCGTCCAGGTCACCCTGGCGCCGTCCGACAAGAGCTGACGCACTGACGTACGGGTTGCCGCCGGACGGGTGATTCCGGTCAACCTTTGTGGACCGGCCGCCCGTTCCGGCGACCCCCGCCGGAGAACCGTCACTCCCCTTGCCCGGTGCAGGATCCACGGGCTCCGACGGGCTCCGCCAGGGCACCCCCGCGCGGTCATACGATCCGATGGTCGGTCGGACACTTTCCTTGCACCGGCCGAAACCTTCTGGCTTCTCAAGCGGTAACAACGTCGTCCGCCCGGTCGTCCACCCGGCGGACGGGACGGACCCAGACCCTTCGAGGAGCCCCATGTCTCACCCCCTCACGCGCCGGATCGCCCAGGCCGCGCTCGTCGTGGCGGCCGGAGCGACCCCGCTGGTCGCGGCCGGCTCCGCGTCCGCCCTGGGCGGCGACGCCCTGCTGCCCAAGAGCGACCTCGCCGCTCCGCTGGGCCAGCTGACCAACACCGACGCGGGTTCCAGCCTCCAGCACACCACCCACCAGCTCGGCGAGGCCGCCGGGACCACCGGCGCCGCCACCGTCGCCGCGGGCGTACCGGCCTCCGCCGACGCCGCCGGCAACATCGTCGCCCACCAGCTGCCCGAGGCGAACGAGAAGGCCAGCTCGCTGACCGCCCCGGTCGACCAGACCGCCGCCACCACCGGGCAGCTCTCCGCCGTCACCCCGAAGGTCGCCTCCGCGCTGGCCGGCAAGCTCGGCGAGGCCGTCACCGGCAAGGCCATGGGCACCCGCAGCGCCGCCAGCCCGGTCGGCGGGCTCGCCCAGACCGGCTCGGTCGCCAAGCAGGTGCCCAGCCTCGGCAGCCTCACCAACGGCGTGCCCAGCACCAGCGCCGTCACCGACGCGCTGCCGCTGGGCTCCGTCGAGCGCTCGCTGCCGGCCGGCGGCCTGGCGGGCGCCGTGCCCGGCGCCGACGTCCTCGGCCTCGCCGAGCACGGCTCGGCCAACCGCCTCGGCGGCGCCGACCTCGGCCCGAACAACCCGCTGTCCGGCGTCACCGGTGCGCTCGGCCCGATCGGCGGCCTCCTGGGCGCCGTGAACGGCGGCGGCGTCGGCCTCTAGGCCACCCCCGGACGGGCCCGCTGACGGGGCCTCGACGACGTACGACGAAGACGGCGAAGGGCCGGTGTCCGAGGCGGACACCGGCCCTTCGTGCGGTCCCGCTAGCGCGCCGCGTTCAGCCGCTCGACGGCCGCGGCGACCCGCTCGTCCGTCGCCGTGAAGGCGACCCGGACGAACTGCCCGCCGGCCGGGCCGTAGAACTCCCCGGGCGCCACCAGGATGCCGAGGGCGGCCAGTTCGGCCACCGTCTCCCAGCACGGGCGGTCCTGGGTGGCCCACAGGTAGAGGCTCGCCTCCGAGTGCTCGATCCGGAAGCCGTACGCCTCCAGCGCCGCCCGCAGCGCCGAGCGCCGGGCCGCGTAGCGCTCCCGCTGCTCGGCCACGTGGGCGTCGTCGTCCAGCGCGGCGATCGTCGCGGCCTGCACGGGCGCGGCGACCATCATGCCGCCGTGCTTGCGCAGCCCCAGCAGCTCCTTGACCACGACCGGGTCGCCCGCCAGGAAGGAGGAGCGGTAGCCGGCCAGGTTGGAGCGCTTGGAGAGCGAGTGGACGGCCAGCAGGCCCTCGTGGTCGCTCCCGCACACGTCCGGGCGCAGGACGGACACCGGCTCGGCCTCCCAGCCGAGCTCCAGGTAGCACTCGTCGCTGACCAGCAGCACCCGGTGCTCCCTGGCCCACGCGACGGTGCGGCGCAGCTCGTCCGCGCCGAGCACCCGGCCGGTCGGGTTGGACGGCGTGTTCACCCAGAGCAGGCGCACGCGCGAGCCGTCCAGCTCGTCCACCGAGTCGTACTCGACGGGCTCCGCGCCGCACAGCCGCGCGCCCACCTCGTAGGTGGGGTAGGCGAGGCGCGGGTAGGCGACCTGGTCGCCCGGGCCGAGGCCGAGCTGGGTCGGCAGCCAGGCCACCAGCTCCTTGGAGCCGATGGTCGGCAGCACGGCCTGCGGGCCGATCTCGGCGCCGCAGCGGCGGCGCAGCCAGCCGGCGATCGCCTCGCGCAGCTCCAGCGGGCCCCAGACGGTCGGGTAGCCGGGGGTGTCCGAGTGGGCGGCCAGCGCCTTCTGGATCACCTCGGGGACCGGGTCGACGGGGGTGCCGACGGAGAAGTCGCACAGGCCGCCCGGGTGGGCGAGGGCCGTCCGCTTGTACGGCTCCAGCTTGTCCCACGGGAAGACGGGCAGGCGGTCCGAAACGCGGCGCGCCGCCCCCGGGTGGCCCGGGAACGGCGCGCGCGTGCTGTTGTCGGTGCTCACAGCTCAGATGCCACCGATCGTCAGTGGTCGGCGTTCTGCGGCGGCAGAGCGGCGATGAACGGGTGGTCACGCTCGATCAGGCCGAGCTTCGAGGCGCCACCGGGCGAACCGAGGTCGTCGAAGAACTCGACGTTCGCCTTGTAGTAGTCCTTCCACTCCTCCGGAGTGTCGTCCTCGTAGAAGATCGCCTCGACCGGGCAGACCGGCTCGCAAGCGCCACAGTCGACACACTCATCCGGGTGGATGTAGAGCGATCGCTCGCCCTCGTAGATGCAGTCAACCGGGCACTCTTCGATGCACGCCTTGTCCTTCACGTCGACACAAGGCTGCGCGATGACGTAAGTCACGCTGTCGTTCCTCCTCGGAAGGGCCCTGGCGGCCCGTTCTGTTCTGCTCGCGTGCGCGGTGAGCGCGGCGTCGTCGATGCCCGCCCCTAGTATCGCGGGTCGGAGACCGCAAATGCACAGGAGGTGCCCAGATGACGGCAGGCGGCCCGGAAAGCAGCCGTCCGCAGGACCGTCCGGAGGTCCGGATAGATCGCTCCGACGTGGGACGACGCGTGTCCGCCCGGCGGCTGTCCGGGTTCGTGGACGACCGGCCGGTCTTCCGTGATGTGATCGGCGTGCTCACATCGTGGGACGATCACGGGTTGACGGTCGTGCCCCGCGCGGGCGAGCCGGTCTCCTTCCCCGAGAAACTGCTGGTCGCGGGCAAGGTGGTCCCGCTCTTCCCGGCCCGACGGGCCCCGCTGCCGGCCGCGACGCCGGTCGAGCTCCAGCGGATCGCGGCGCGCGGCTGGCCCGGCGTCGAGCAGGAGGCGCTCGGCGAGTGGACCCTGCGCGCCTCGGCCGGGTTCACCCAGCGGGCCAACTCCGTCCAGGCGCTCGGCGACCCCGGGCTGCCGCTGCCGGCGGCACTGGCCGCCGTCCGCGACTGGTACGCCGAGCGCGAACTGCCCACCCTCGTCGAGGTCGTCACGCCCGGCACCGCGGACGGGCTGCGCGAACTGCTCGGCCCCGCGCAGTCGCCGACGCTGGTGCGCACCGCCCCGCTGGCCGCACTCGCCAGGATCGGCTCCGGGCACGACCGGGTGCGGCTCTCCCGCACGGCCGGGCCCGACTGGATGTCCCTGTACGGGAAGCTGAGCGCGGACCCGGCGGTGCGCGAGGCCGCCCGGCGGGTCCTGCACGGCGGGCCCTCGGTCTGGTTCGCCACCGTGCCCGGCGCCGCGGGACAGCCGCCGCTGGCCATCGGACGCTGCGTCGTCGACGGCGCGTGGGCCTGCTTCGGCGCCATCGAGGTCCAGCCGCACGCCCGGCGGGCCGGGCTGGCCACGGCCGTCATGGCGGTGCTCGCCGCCCGCGCCGCCGAGGAGGGCGCCACCGGGGCCTACCTGCAGGTCGAGGCGGACAACGACGGTGCGGTCGCGCTCTATGACGGACTCGGCTTCACGACCAGTCACACTTACCACTACGCCCGGCCGCCCCAGGGGTAGCCCAGGCCACCGCTTGCCCGATCGCCCGCCCGCCGTAGGAAAGCCGTCGCCGTCACCGTGACCGAGCAGAGCAGAGACCGCTTCCGGACCGCCGCCCGCGCCGAACAGCCCGACCCCGTGCTGCTCTGCCTGCTCGCCGCCGCCGAACACGGCCCCCTCACCGACCCGGACGACCCCGGCGAGCCGCCGGGCCTCGACGCCCTGCTCGCCGCGTGCGGGGCCGCCCTCGACCGGCACGCCGCCGCCGTCCGCCTCGCGGTCGCCGAACGCGCCCCCGCCGGGCCCGAGGAGACCGCCGCCCTGCTCGCCGCCGTCCTCGGCGGGCGGGAGCGGTTCCACGGGCGGCAGTCCGACTACCGGCGGCTGGAGTCCTCGCTGCTGCCGGAGGTCCTGCGGCGGCGGCGCGGGCTGCCCATCACGCTGTCCCTGGTGTGGATGGCGGTCGGCCGGCGGGCCGGTCTCACCGTCCACGGCATCGCGCTGCCCGGCCACTTCATCGTCGCCGTCGGCGGCCCGGCCGGCGGCGAGGAGTACGTCCTGGCCGACCCCTTCCACGGCGGACGGCTGCTCGACCCCGGCGACGCCGAGCGCCTCGTCGAGGCCACCGGGCACCCCTTCGCGCCCGCGCTGCTCACCCCCGCCCAGCCGCTCGACATCGTCCACCGCGTCCTCGGCAACATCCGGGCCTGGGCCTCCGAACGGCCCGAACACGCCCGCACCCAGCTCTGGGCCACCGAACTCGCCCTGCTGCTCCCCCGCCACCCCGCCCAGCTGCGCCTCGAACGCGCCGAACTCCTCGTCCGGACCGGGGACTTCCTCGGCGGCTCGGCCGAGATGGACGCCTACGCCGAGATCCTCGACGCCTTCGACCCGGACGCGGCGGCCAAGGTCCGCCAGGAGGCCAGGGCGGCCCGGCACCGGCTCAACTGACTCGACCGACTCGACTGACTCGACTGACTCGACTGACTCGACTGACTCGACCGACGGACTACAGCCAGCCCTTCTCGCGGGCGATGCGGACCGCCTCGGTGCGGTTGCGGGCCTCGGTCTTCTGGATCGCCATCGAGAGGTAGTTGCGGACCGTGCCCTCGGACAGGTGCAGGCGCTTGGCGATGTCCGCGTTCACCGCGCCGTCCGCCGCCGCCCCGAGGACGTCCCGCTCGCGGGCGGTCAGCGGGTTGGCGCCCTCGGCCAGCGCGGCGGCGGCCAGCGCCGGGTCGATCACCCGCTCCCCGCGCAGCACCCGGCGGATCGCCTCGGCGAGTTCGGAGGCGGGCGCGTCCTTCACCAGGAACGCGTCCGCGCCTGACTCCATCGCCCGCCGCAGGTAGCCGGGCCGCCCGAAGGTCGTCGCGATCACGACCTTCGTCCCCGGCGCCTCCCGGTGCAGCTTCGCCGCCGCCTCGATGCCCGTCATGCCGGGCATCTCGATGTCCAGTACGGCGACCTGGACGTCGTTCGCCAGCACCGCCGCCACCACCTCGTCGCCGCGGCCCACCTGCGCCACGACGTCGATGTCCCCCTCCAGTCCGAGCAGCGCCGCCAGCGCCTCCCGGACCATCCCCTGGTCCTCGGCCAGCAGCACGCGGATCGAGGGGCCGTTCTGATCGTCACTCATTGGCTGATCTTGGCACGGCGGCCTGCTCCCCCGGGAGTCCGCCGGCCGGTTCGGCGGCCCGCTCCCGGCTCAGCGGGCCGCGCTGCGCGGGGACGGCGCCGGTGCGGGCGCCGCGGTGGGCGAGGACCTCCCGCAGAGCCGGCGTCAGGTCCGCGAACGGCTCGACCCCGCCCGGGCCGGAGGTCCTGGCCAGCGCCGACCACGTCCCGGTGCCCGGGTCGTGGAAGTGGACCCGGCCGGGGTCGCGGGGGTCGTAGCGGATCGGCCACCGGCCCCCGGGGTACGGCGACGGCCGTCCGACGTGGCGCCGCAGCGCGCGGCCGTCGTAGCGCAGGCCGTCCTTGTGCACCCCGTCGGGGCGGATCACGGCCCAGTGGATCGGGAGGAGTTCGAGGAACAGCGCCGGATCGCGCGGGGCGGCGATGTAGCCGCAACGGTGGACCGCGAGCCGGTAGGCCTCGTTCGGGCTGAGGTCGGGGCCGGGCAGGCCGGGCAGGGCCAGTCCGGGCTGGCGGCGGCGCTGGTAGCCGGCGACGGCGTACTCGGCGAAGAGCTCCTCCAGTTCGCCGGTCGTCCGGGGGCGGTCCGGCTCCTCGCCGCGGCCGGCGAGGTGGGCGGCGAACTGCGCCCGGACGTGCGCGAGGGCGGCGACGGCCTGGGGTTTGCCGGCCGGCGGGTACGCCCGGCCGCCCTGGACGACGATGCCGTAGCGGCGGCAGACGTCCTTGACCGTCTCCGGGACGACCGCCGCGCCGCGGTCGACGACGATCCGCTCGGGGAAGACCACCGGACGGGCCGCGGCGGCCGCGAACCGCTCGTCCGCCGCCAGCAGCGGTTCGCAGGGCAGCCGCAGCGTCCGGTGCCGCAGATCGTCCGGCCAGCCCGGCCGCATCGGCTCGGGCACGAGGGCGTCGGCGATCACGAGCCCGGCGTCCACCGGCCCCGCACCGCCCGGCAGCAGGCGCCAGCCCAGCAGGCTGCGGGTGCAGAGGTCGACGGCGGCGGTCAGGCCGACCGGGGTCACGGCGCCGGTGGCCGGGTCGACGGCGCTCACGTCCAGCGGGACGGTGTCGACCAGCACCACCGCGCCGGGGCGGTCCGCCACCAGGGGCAGGCCGGGGCTCTCCGGCGGCTCGGCCCGGTCGGGCTTCGCGGGTGCGCCCGCCGGGCCGGCGGGGCCAAAGCGGCGCAGCGAGCGGCGGTCCACCAGCCCCCACAGGCCCTCCTCCCGCCAGCGCTTCAGGCGCCGCCACATCTGCACCGGCGCGTAGCCGAGTTCGGCGGCCTTGCTCTCCACCCGGCGGGTCAGGGAGAGCCCCGGCGCGTACTGGGCCCGGGGCTCGTCCGGCCTGGAGTCGTCCGGGCAGCCGGAGCGGTAGCCGGTGGTGAGTTCCAGGAGGTGCTCCTGGGCCCGTAAGAGTTCGCGCCACTGCTGGGGACTCAGCCGGTCCAGCAGGGCGCCAGCGTCCGGGCGGCCCTCCTCGGGGACCGTGCCGTCCGGTGCCTGGCCGTACGGCCGGAAGGTGGGCTCGGCGAGCAGGGCGCCGGCGCCGATCAGGGTGAGCGCTCCGGTGTCCGCGCGGAGCCGGACCGTGTCGTCGGTGATGCCGGTGACGGTGTGCGGCCGGCCGTCGAGCCAGAGCCGGGCGCCGCAGTGCAGCCGGAACGGTCCGCGGGTGGCCGGGGTCACGCCGGCTCCCCGGCGGTCGTGACGAGGGTCGCCTCCCGCAGGGGTACGTCGAGGTCGGCGACCACGCGGTGGTGCCACATCAGGTGGAACAGCACGCCGCGGGCCAGGTCGGGGTACGGCATGCGGGCCAGCAGGCCGCCGATCGTGGTGCCGCCGCGGGCCAGTCGCAGCAGCCGGGGGGCGAGTTCCGCACCGAGGTGGACCGGGCGTCTCGCGCCGGAGAGAAACTCGACGTTCGCCCAGCGCTGGCGGTCCGGCTCGCCCACCCGGCGGTGGTCCCAGCCCAGTTCGGCGCAGGCGCGCCGGACCCGCTCGGCCCGGTGCCCGGGCGCCGGCTCGTCGGTCTCCAGGACCAGGCTCCGGCCGTCGGCGCGGCGCGCCAGGACGAACGGGGCGTGCCGCCACGGGCCGTCGTCGTCGACCGCCCCGAACCGCAGCGGCCGGGTGGCGAAGGCGGTGATCCCCGGGTCGAAGTCGAGGAGCGTCAGCCAGGCGCGCTCCAGTCCGGTCCGGTACTCGACCAGGTCACCCGTCGTGGCGGACCAGTAGGCGTCCGGCCCGGACTCCCGGGCCGGCCCCGCCGTCAACGTCGCGTCTCCCCCGTGCGCAGGCACAGCCGCTTCCCCCGATTCTCGGACCCGTGCAGTCCGGACCACTATCAAGTAGCAGTCCCCCGCTGACAATTGCACTATCACGTTGGTCCGGTCACCCTCATTTACGGGCCTTGGTCACCGGTTTCCGCTACGTTTTCCACTCGTCCGGACCGGCGGGCTCGACCACCGCCGGGGGCGCGATCATCCGTGATCGTCCCGGACCGACGGGGATCGGCGCGCTCGGGGGCTTCGGCGCCGCAATTCGGGGGATCCTGCTCGCGGTTGTGCACTTCCTCCCGAACGGATACGAGGACCCCTGTGTGCGCACAACAGACAGGGAAACGAAAGTGACCAAGAACCAGCTCCGCATGGCCGCCGTCACGGTCGTCACCGCTCTCGCACTGGGCAGTGGTGCGGGCATGGCGAGCGCCACCGAGCAGCACAACGTCCGGCTCGCGCAGGCCACCGTCGAGGCGCACGCCCTCGCCCAGGCCTTCGAGGGCACGCCCGCCCCGACGATCGTCGAGGACGGGCTGGAGGACCGCCTGGCGGACCTGCCGGAGGACGCCTCGCTCGACCAGGTCGTCCAGGCGATGTACCCGGACGACGAGGACGCCCAGGCGTCGGCCCTCGCCTACCTCACCGCGGCGTCGGACGACGCGTCCTCGGACGACGCGACCGGAACCGGCGCACCGGAGGGCGCCGTCACCCCGCAGTTCTGGGGCTGGGGCGACGCCTGGCACCTGGCCAAGTGCGTGGGTGCCGTCGGCGGTTTCATCGCGGGCAACGCGCTCGCGGTCTCGAAGATCCGCAAGTTCGGCGGCGTGGTGAAGCTCGCCAAGGTGCTCATCAAGGGCAAGAACTTCGAGCAGCGCATGAAGGCCCTGCTGGCGGCCTTCGGCGACATCAGCGGCCTCGGCGCGGTGGCGAGCTCCTGCGGCTGACCGCAGCGGCCGGGGTGACCGGCGGCACCCCGTGGGGCTCGGTCCGCCCACCGTGAGCAGGAGGAGCCCGTGCGCACCCGCGCACGGGCTCCTCTGCGTTCCCCCTACGACCGCTCGGCCGTCGGCGTCACCGGCGCCGGCACCTCGCGCAGCGGCACCATCGCGCGCAGCCGGAAGCCCTTGCCGCGCTCCCCCGGGCCGCTCTCCAGGCGGCCGCCGACGAGGGCGAGGCGCTCGTCCAGGCCCGAGAGGCCGTTGCCCGGCTGGGACTTGCCCGGGCCGCGCCCGTCGTCGGTGATCTGCAGGACGGCGAAGCGCTCGCCGCTGTCCTCCCACGCCGTGTCGGCGGTGACGGTGCAGACGGTGGCGCCCTCGCCGTGACGGACGATGTTGGTGACGGCCTCGCGCAGCGCCCAGGCCAGCGCGCCCGCCTCCTCGGTGGCGAGGCCCGGCCAGCTGTCGACGAGCTCCGGCGACGCGTCCAGCCGTACCTGCGCCGCGGCCAGCGCCGTGCGGGCGGCGGCGAGTTCGACCGGCAGGGTGGGCCGGCGGAAGCCGGTCACCGCCTCCCGGACGTCGATCAGCGACTGCCGCGCCACCTGCTCGATGTCCGCGACCTGCGCCCGCGCCGCCTCGTCCTTCCCGGCGTCCATGAACCGCCCGGCGAGCTCGCTCTTCAGCGTGATCAGCGACAGCGAGTGCCCGAGCAGGTCGTGCAGGTCGCGGGCGAGCCGCAGCCGCTCCTCGGAGGCGGCCAGGTGCGCGACGGCGGCCCGGGCCTCGCGCAGTTCCTTCATGGTGGCGACGAGCCGCTGCAGGCCGGTCATCGCGATGCCGGAGAGGAAGGCGCTGAGGGCGAAGGTCGTGGTGGCGTCCGAACCGGCGTCGACGGCCAGGCCGGTGGCGCCGGTGAGCACCGCCATGCCGAGGAGCGCGCGCGGCGCGAGCCGCACCGGCGTGATGATCGCGAGGCAGACCGAGGCGTAGATGAAGAGCGTCAGGAAGGTGCCGCCGAGGACGAAGGTGGCCACGACCGCGAGCACGACCATCATCGCGACGATCACCCGGCAGGCCCGCGGCTTCATCCCCGCCGTCGAGCGGAAGATCACCAGCAGGACGTAGGCGGCCACGAAGCCGACCAGGCACACCCAGCCGAAGACCCGGGCGGCCTCGCTGTGGCCGCCGCGCAGCAGCTCGCCCGCCGGGTAGGCCAGGTAGAGCATCCACAGCAGCATCCAGGCGACCTTGACCAGCATCTGCCGCCTGGTCTCCACCGGGGATCCGGGGACGTTCATGAACGACGCGCGCGCCACACCCACCTCCGGCTGCTCGTCGGTGCGGTGGGTGCGGCGGGTGTCGTCCATGTGGATCATCATGCCTGTCGGGTGTCGCGCCGGTACAAGGCGGTGGCGGCGGCGACGAACACCGCGAGGAAGGCGGCCAGCCCCGCGACGGCGACGGTGTCCAGCGAGTGCCCGGGCTGGGTGAAGGCGGCCAGCTTGTTGTACAGGAACACCGGGTTGAAGCGGGCGAACTTCTCCAGCGAACCGCTCACCGGGAACCAGGTGCCGCCGAGCAGCGCCATCGCCATGTAGGTGATCATCACGATCGGCTGCACCGAGTCCGGCGCCGCCGCGTACCCGAGCGCCACGCCGAGCGCGGCGAACACGAAGCTGCCCAGCCACAGCGCGGCCGCGAGGCCGATCCACTGCGCGGCGCCCAGCGACACGCCCTGGCTCGCGCCGACCGCGAACACCACCAGGATCGCCGGCAGCGTGGTCACCGCGCTCGCCGCGATCTTGCCGACGGTGTACGCCCGGCCCGGCAGCGCCGTCAGCCGCAGCTGACGCGTCCAGCCGCTCTTGCGCTCCAGCGAGATCCGCTGCGCGTTGCCGGTGAGCACCGCGCCGACCGCGCCGAAGGTGGCCATCGAAACCATGAAGTAGGTCTTCACCGGGAGGCCGCCCGCCTGGTTGGCGGAGCCGTAGGCGTGGATGAAGAAGAAGTACATCAGCGCCGGGTAGGCAACGGTGAAGAACAGGTAGCGCCGGTTGCGGAAGGTCCGCAGGATCTCCAGCTGGATCAGGGTGGTCATCGCACGGTCTCCTTCGGGGCGGCGTTCCGGTCGTCGCGGTCGTCCTGCTCGCCGGTGATGGTGAGGAAGGCCTGCTCCAGGCCCAGCCCAGTGACCTCCAGTCCGCGCGGGTACAGGCCCGCCCGGTAGAGCCCGGCGACGCTCGCGTCCGCGTCCGCCGTCCGGATCCGGACCGTCCGCACGCCGGGCACGCGGGCGGTGACGTCCAGGGACTGCACGCCCGGCAGGGTGCGCAGCACGCCGCCGTCGAACGGGCCGGCGTCCGGAGCGAGGTCGGCGTCGTGGAGCTCGAAGGCCACCCGGCGGGCGCCCGCACGCGCCTTGATCTCCGCGGAGGTGCCGTCGGCGATCAGCCGGCCCCGGTGCAGGACCAGGACGCGGTCGGCGATCGAGTCCGCCTCCTCCAGGTAGTGGGTGGCGAACAGCACCGTCCGCCCGGCGTCGGCCTGGGCGCGCATGCTCGCCCAGAACGCCTGCCGGACGGTGACGTCCATGCCGGTGGTGGGCTCGTCCAGCACGATCAGGTCGCTGTCGCCGGCGATCGCGAGGGCGAAGCGGACCCGCTGCTCCTGGCCGCCGGACAGCTTGTCGACCCGGCGCTCGGCCAGCTCGGTGACCCCCGCGTCGGTCAGTACCTGGGCGACCGCGCGGCCGCGCGGGTGGACGTCGCAGACGAGCTTGACCAGTTCACGGACCTTGACGTCGGCCATCAGCCCGCCGCTCTGCAGCATCGCGCCGACCCGCCCGGCCGCGATCGCCTCGCGCGGGCCGGTGCCGAACAGCGAGACGGTGCCCTGGTCGGGCTCCCGCAGGCCGAGCAGCAGGTCGAGGCTGGTCGACTTGCCCGCGCCGTTGGGCCCGAGCAGGGCGACGGTCTCGCCCGGCCGCAGCACGAGGTCCAGCCCGTCGACGGCCCGTACCCGCCCGTAGCTCTTGCCGACGCCGCGGAAGGCGGCCACATCCGTGCCCATCGCCCTGCTCCTGTCCCCTGGTGGTGTCGCGTCCGGTGCCGTTCGCACCACCTCAGAGTCCCGCGCGGGCCGGGTACGGCGGCAGTGTCCGCCGTCGTGCGTTCCGTATGACGGATGTCATGCCGGGGGGGGGGGGGGCCCCCCACGCGCGCCCCCCCCCCCCGCCCCCGGTCAGTGGGGGTGTCGCGCACCCCCCCCGCGACAAGCCCACCCCCGCCGACACCGATAGAATAC